>CAYGAE010000097.1:0-6336 GCA_964347855.1 uncultured Candidatus Bathyarchaeia archaeon | reverse complement strand
AACTCTTTCTGGTTTTCTTTTTCCCTATCAATATTCTCACACACACCCGAGAGTGCAGCTACAGTTCTGGTTGCGAAAGACCGACCATTCCGACCAGAAGTCTTGAGAAGGCATCGTGATGTTCCTCTTCGTGCCCCAGAATTTCTTCGAATAGCCGTCTAGTTGTGATATCCCCTTCCTCATCTGCAACTTTAATGGTCTGTTTGTAAAGGCGTATTGCCTCTTCCTCCGCCTTCACGTCCATGCGAAGCATCTCCTCCAGATCGGCGCCAACAAAGATGGGATCCGGTTTTATCGTGGGGGTCCCTCCTAGATAAGCCAGTCTCTCCGCGATTTCCTCAGCATGCTTCATCTCGGTGATGGCGATCTTTCTAAATATCTCTTCCACTGCCACACTGTTGATGCCCGCAACTGAGACGTGTTGCCACATGTATTGAACGGACACCTGAAGCTCTCGTGCAATTCCTTTGTTGAGAAGCTCCATCAACTTTTTGGATGGCGTACCTATCCCTCCAACTCAAATGCATGTTTCATTGAGAAGCGTTGGATATTTAAGGTTATGTTGCTGTTGCGCCACAGTCACATGCATTTAAAAGCGCAGTCTTCCAAACAGAACCCTACGATCAAATCATTTCGTGGAGGTGAATGCGTATGGCAAAGTGCGGACTCTGTGGAGCAGAGGTTGGAGAACAACCAAAAATTACAGAACAAGGTAAATGCTCTGCTTGTGGTGCAAAACTGGCAATCAAGAAATAGAGTAACGATGAAGCGGGAGTGCATCGTACACGATCATTGTTTCCAATAATCTTTGCCATCACAGTAGACGGTCATAGCGTCTACGTCCACTAGTTCCTCCGGGTAGGGCTCGAAAAAAGACTGGTTCATCAAGTAATCTTCCTTGAATCTGATGATCCATGATTTCAGTATCCCTGTGCTAACGCTTAACGGAAGCTTTCCGGCCCTATATTTTTTCAATAAATCTAGGAAGAATGTCTTTTCTTTCTTGGAGAGCTTGTCTGAGAAATAGCCCAAAGCGTTCATCATCACATTTATGGTCGAGCCGCATCTAGGGGCTACCTTGAGCGCTTTGAATAGATGTTTCTCGTAATCCGCAACCATTTCGTCAAATGCCTCTCCTTGCTGATTCGCAACTATTCCACCGAGGATTCTTGTCTCTTTCTGACTATGCGTCTTCAATAGCAACTTGTTTTCGGAATGAAATCTTACGAAGTTCCTTAGAGAATTCGAGGTTTTGACTTTTCTGAAGTTTGCAAGTGTGAAGAGTTTCGTTAGAAAATACTCCTTTATTCGGGGATTTCTTAAACGTCCTTCGTCTTCTATGGCCAAGTGACGGAATCTCTCTAAAACTGGTGCTGCAAAAAATCCAGGACCTTTCGCTATCGGTGCAACCTTCTTTTCTATGCTGGGGTAGATTTTTGCGTCTCTAATGGCACTGGTCGGCGAACGGCTTTTGAGTATGAACCCATCAACCTCCTGTAGAGAATCAAGAAATGAATAAGCGAAGCTTCGCATTTTCTCCGTAAGGTCAAAGTTTGTTGCTGGTTGTATGAGCCTTAATTCGCCCTTCAATCGTACGATTCGTATTGGGTCTCGCGGAACTCCAAGACCTATTTCAACTTCGGGACAAATAGGGACAAAGTCCACATAAGGCGTAAGTTTTTTGACAAAATCACTGGAAATTATTTGACCATCCCATCTGACCTTTTCGAACTCGATACATTTGCTGATGACGACTCTAGGCTTGACAAATTTCCTCAACCGGATTCACCATCGGTACTGACTTTTTTCCATACAAAATTAGGCGCACCCCCTTATAACAACCATCAAATGCTCAGTCTTCTGTCTCCTCAGCAGACTTTTTTTGCCCTTTGAAATGGAGGCTACTCATTTTCGATTCCAAGTATTCGAGGTCTTGTAGACTATCCAGAATAGGGCATCGGGGCATGCCAGTCAGCAAAAGTACCCCATGCCTCAGTTTTGTTGAAGCGGGGCTGAGACGCTTGAAAATGCACCACAATAGGAGCATGATTCAATCTTGGGTTGGCAGCAAACAGCGTTCTATCACCATACCGAATAGCCTCCAACACCAACGGCATCTCGCTGCGGAAGATGGCGTCTCGCCAGCCGGCTCTCCCAAAAACTAGGCCTCCACTCACGTGACAGTAGAGGTGAAATGACGACTCGCCTTGACGGTCTTTCCACTCAGCAAGCACTTCATCTCGCATGAATCGGGTAGACCATCCCGAGATCTGCTTCTGATTATAATTAGGACCTATCGTCAAGTACAGATCCCCTGTCACATCTGAATGGGTTAGAGTGTACCGACGCGGTACGATCAGCGTGTCAGGCTCGACTCCGAGTAGGTAATTGACATGTAACTTTTGAGGATCCAAGCGACTCATATATCCACCTCGGCGTTGCCAACTCTCATTTCAAGTAGTCTATCCTCAAGTACACTTTACGCATTTTTGTACAGAAAGGCTTGTAGGTCGCCTGTCCAAACAATCGAAATCGTCATCTCAGAAATTCAGTCTCCTTTGCGAAAAGGCTAGCATTACCATTGTTCAAAACGGATAAGCTCTTCAAGCGTTTTCCTTTTCGTCACTGGCCCTTTCTTTTCGGCCGAATAGCCTAATGGAGTCATAGCCATTACACGGACTTCAGAAGGGATGCCCAGAATTCTTCTAACTTCCTCTTCTTTAAACGCAGCGATCCAACAGGTCCCCAACCCTTCTCCAACAGCAGTCAAAGACAAGCTATGCATAGCGATCGCCGCGTCAGCCTTCCAGTATTCTTCCCCATCTTCTCTAACCCACGACTTATTGGGAAACGCACACACAACCACCATTACAGGTGCAGCCCACTCCTGATTACAGGCTGAACTCAATTTCTCTTTAGTCAGCTTGTCTGTAACCACTATCAAATTGTATGGTTGCCTGTTCATCGCTGAAGGCGCAAGTCTAACTGCTTCAAGAATCTTAGAGAGCTTCTCCTTTTCAACAGGTTTCTCCGTGTAATTTCTTATACTTCTCCTAGTTCGGATGACTTCAAAAACATCCACAATATTTACCTCCCCTCATACATGACGCCGCGTGACGGCAACAAACTTGCGAGGATCGCCAAAACGGGACCGATTATTAGGCCGGCCCAAACGAAGAGACCCAGTACGCCTATTGCGGCAACGAAAACCCTTGATCTATATGTTATCTCCTTTCGGCTAATTGTAAGTCGAAAAATGGCTATGGCCAGCAAAATCGGTATTAGGATGAAGACTCCAGTCAAGACAGCACTCAAGCCAGCAGCCGCCGTTGTCAAGGCCAGGATCATTTGGGTTAGCATCATGAATCCGCTGCCCAAGTACAAGAGACCTGAAAAAACTCCTACTCCACCGAACAGTGTTCGCAGCGTGATCGGCCGTTTCAGAACTAAAATTGCAAGGCCAATAACTAGCGTGACTATCAGTGGAGCAAGAATGAAGAGTAAAGACTGGCCTTCCCATTGATGGATGCCTATAACGTCGATAGGGATTCTGATGAATTCATCTAATCCAAACTGCTCTCTGTATCCGATGGCAAGACCATACTGCCCTCCTTGAGAAGACTCATAAACCACCACGTGATAGGTTCCACCAACAGAGACCTCCCGATCTATGCTAGCTAGTTCGTAGAAACTGCTTGGAGTAAAAGGTTCGTAGGTGGCACTAGAGGAACGCTGCCCTTCCAACACCATTATTCCCACTCCCTCCGCAATCTCCACGTAGTCAGGTAAAACATCTTGAGAAGCTATCCCAGGACCCATAACCCCCAGGTTGGGCGAGAAACTGCTTTCTCCAGAAGTTGGAACAAACAACTGAACGAAAAGTCTTTCATTCTGCGACAAGTCAAACTTGTAATATTGAGCTTCTCCTGCTTCATGAAGTTCCGCGTAGATAGCCCACGACTTGGCAGGATCAGATATCGTGTAAGCTGTTGCAAGACTTTCATTATCGGTTGGTTTGTCAGGTGCATGAGCGAAAATGCTACGCACAGATAACATTAGTAGAGTGAGTAAGAAGACAAGATAGACATGTTTCGGTTTCATGTTTTAAGGTTGAGTTCACCTGTTATTTAAATGCATGTTGCTGTTGTGCCACAGTCACATATGTTTTTAAGTATTGTTTGAACCTCTCGGTATCAGGTGTCTTTTGAAATGATCAATGATGGAGACGAGGCTGCAGATTTCACTTTGCAAGAAGATGCGCGCAGCATCATCAATGGAGATGTTTGGAATACAAAGGAAAGACCTGATCTCTGAAGTTGAACAAATCGTCGGTGCCGCAATTTTCCTTGAAATCGCCGCCAAAGCATTCATGCGCGAAGGAGATTTTGAAACCTCTTGCTAAAGGTTTTCAACACCTTGTCGAGAAGGGTTGAAGAATTCAGACCACGAGAAAAAGGAATGGTCAAAATGTTCACTTGTGGCCCCTCTGTTTATAGGCGACCTCATCTAGGAAACTATAGGACTTTTCTCTACGAAGACTTGCTTCAACGGTATTTGGAATACTTGGGTTATGGTGTGGTCAGGCTGATATCCCTAACTGATATCGAAGACAAGGCTATCGTTGAAGCCGAAAAGGAAGGAGTTTCGGTAAAGGAATTGGCACAAAGGAATAGACGAATCTTCCTTGAGGACTCTGAGCTTCTAAAGATGAAAAGCCCTACGTACAGCGCATGCATGATGGCGTGCTCTTCCACGGCGGTGGAAGAAGTTGTTAAACTCATCAAGACATTGTTGGAAAAGGGCTATGCTTATTACTACGAGCACAAAGGAAGGCGCAGTGTATATTATGATCCGCTGAAATTCAAAGGATTCGGTAAACTATCAAAGCTGGATATGAGCAGATGGCCAAGGAATAAACGCCGCTTCCACAAAGACACTTACCCAGGAACGCCTTGGAACAAAGGGGACTTCATCTTATGGCATGGACATAAAGAAGGCGACGCAGACTATTGGGACACCGAGATCGGCAAAGGCAGGCCATCGTGGAACATCCAGGATGCAGCTACCACAACCAAGTACTTGGGATTAAATGTGGACATAGCATGTGGAGGAATAGATAATCTCGTCAGACATCATGACTATACGATAGCAATCATTGAAGGCGTCTCAGGAGAAGAGTTGGCCCATTACTGGCTTCACGGCCAACATCTCTTTGTCGACGGAAAAAAGATGTCCAAAAGCAAGGGCAATGTCTATTACCCCAACGACTTAGTTAAGATGGGCTATACAGGTGAGCATATGCGCTTCTTTCTCATCTACCGACACTATCGAAAAAGGTTGAACTTCACTCTGGCAAAGATGAAGAGAATAAGCCGGAGACTGGACATTTTCAAGAATATGGTTCGCAGTTTTGAGAAAGCGGAATCAAAGGAATCAAGCCAGAAAGCCAAAAAACTCGTCGACGACCTCATCAGAGTTTTTGAGAGCTACATGAACGGTGATTTGAACGTAAGAGCTGCTTTTGACGCCCTCTTTTCAGTAGTCAAGAAACTTGACGATCTGAGAAAGAGAGGAAAGCTAGGCTATGAAGACGCATGCGCTGCTACAGGCAGATTGAGAAAAATCGATAGCGTCCTTCAAGTTGTCTTTTAGCGCGCACACTTCTTAGATTAGGTGACCTGGGGTAAACGCAAATGGATGCAGGCATATCCGCATTGTAAATCAGGACTAATTCCATTTCTGGAATTACCTAGGCTCAAATGTGAGTGAAATACCACGTTTCTGCTGTGTGCTCCCACTCGACTAGACTCATTCCTACATTCTCTTTGCGCTTAGGTGTAATGAAAACCGATTCTCCTTGTTCAAGGCGTTCCTTGACCATTTCAAAGTCGATCTTTTCTACCTCTTCGACTATTACAGTCTCGTTTTCATCGTTTCTCAGGAAGAATAGTTGAAAGAGCGGTTTTTCTTCGTCTATTTCAACCAAGTTTCGTGAGATCAGTCGTTTTACCTCCATGAAATGTGTTCATGAACTCTGTTACGTCAGTAGTTTCTCGAGCCTCTTGTTTGCTTCATCCCAGTTGACAAGGTTCCAGAATGCGTCTACGAATTTGCCTCGTGCGTTCTTGTAGTCGAGGTAGTAGGCATGTTCCCATACGTCAAGCACTATGAGAATTCTGAACGTTGGATAGACGTTGGTGTTGTGCTTCTCTATCTGCATTATTATCGGTCTATTGGTTTGTTTGCAGAAGGAGAGTGCGGCCCATCCGGAGCCTTCTACACTAACAGCAGCTTGAGAGAACTCTTTCTTAAATCTTTCAAAACTTCCGAACTCCT
>CAYGAE010000096.1:0-6421 GCA_964347855.1 uncultured Candidatus Bathyarchaeia archaeon | reverse complement strand
CCTGAAGAGAGAGGAAATCCAAACTCTTTTTCTGTTGCGAAAGGAGAGCTATAGCGGAAGCAAACGAACTAATAGAACCTCAGGGGTGCAGGGTTGCACACTAGAACAATCGCAGCCATTTTGATGTTACTCGTCGTAGCATTGCTCATCTCAAATATGGTCGTAAGGTCAGGATGGATTCTGCTGACATCTATTGCCATGATGATAATGGCAATTATAGTCTATTTCATCCCTCGCAAGAGAAAATGATACAGATTAGATGGATGTGTTAGCGCGCCTATCCAAAATAGAACTGGCCGTTCTATTTTTGTTGGCTAGTGTTCAGATGAGTAGAAGGTGATCAAGCGAAAAATAGTATAAAACATAGCTGAAGACTTCCAAATGTGCGCAATTTATTTGAGTACAAGAGACTATGTTTAATTCCAGTGGGGAATACCGGTGAGCAAGAAGTCCTCAGGAGAAGAAATACGGCGCAGAATTCCCCGACTAACAATGAGTCTAGTAATGGCTGTCATCTTCTTTATTATAGTCGTCTTTGTACCTGATATGGTCAAGGAAATAGGGCTTCCAGGGCTCACTATAAACGCTGACTTTGTAGTGGCATCCATAGCAATGCTGATCACAGCTATTTTCCTGATACGAGCTTTGGCAGACGCGGTGGCGCTGGCAGACATCGTAACCAAAATCATCGTGAAACGACTGGGCATAAAGGAGGAAAGGCCTCCAAGAAGAGCAGCAAGAGACCTTCTGTACATCGTCATTATCATTCTGATTGTGACAGCCCTTTCACCAGTCTTAGCCACACTAGGCAATGTTGGAGAACTGCTAACAACAATTACCACGCTTATCGGCCTTGGACTCATAGTCATACTGATTTATGATATGGGCAGAATCCTCTATCGAATAATTGAACAAAGAGCCGAATCAATGGCGGACCGTCTTGCACAGATGGCAGACCGAGACGAATGAAGTGGGCAACATGGATTCGACTCAGATAATTTTCCTTCTTGTCTATCTGCTGACGATTTTGCTGTCGGCAAGTGAATCAGTTCGCATGCCTGTAGCGGCTCTGATGGGCGCCTTGCTTACTGGTTGGTTTGGACTCACGTACGGTGTCTTCACTTATGATGAAGCTTTCAACTTCATAGACATGCGACTCATTGCCCTGATAGTGGGAACCCTAATTGTGGTGGAGGTGGCTGAGAAGAGTGGGTTGTTTCGTTTTGGCGCCTTATATGCGGTTAAGTTCTCAGGAGGAAATCCAGGTCGCCTTTTTGTCTCTCTTTGTGTGGTTTCTGCTGTAGTTTCTATGTTTCTCAGTGATCCGACGGCAATACTTCTTATAGCGGCCGCCACCGCCACGGTGACTAAGGTTCTAAATTATGATCCTGTACCGTACATCATTTCTGGGGCTATCATGGTGAACCTTGGCGGTACAAGTACGTTAATTGGGTCAACGAGCAACATGGTAATTGGCGTGCAAGCAGGATTGAATTTTGCAGACTTCGTTGCTTATCTGGCCGTATGTGAAATCGCCCTTTGGGGATTAACAATTTTCGCTTTGTATATGCTGTTTAGGCGAAGACTGGGAACGAAAAGAGTTCTACCAAGCTATAACCCTTGGGAAAGCATAGAAGACAGGAAATTATTCTTTCGTTCTGCAATCATCCTCGGTCTTCTCATACTGCTCTTCTTAGTACTAGAAAACTTAGGAGTTGGCCCTGAAGCTGTCGCGCTCGGCTGCGCTATCCTGGCGTTGGTTGTTAGTGGTTCAGATCCAGCAGAAGTCTTCAAGGGACTTGACTGGGAAACCGTGTTCTTCATTGCAGGGTTTCTCTTCATAGTAGGAGGTCTAGGAAAGACCGGTATACTGAGTGATGTATCAACGCAACTTCTTCAACTAACTGGAAACAGCCCACTCAGAACCACACTTGTAACTCTGTGGTCCAGCGGAATTGCAAGTAGCGTCGCAAGCAACATCGCTATTGCTCTAACATTTACGCCGATCATCGGTGGAATCTCTGGTCTAGGCTCTGCGCCGGTGTGGTCGGCTCTTGTTCTTGGCACAAATCTTGGTGGTGTAACTACTCCCTTGAGTGGTTCTGTTTGCATGATGACCATAGGCGCCCTTAAACGTGAAAGAATCTCGGTGAGCTTTAGCGAGTTCACCAAGATAGGTTTGACCACAACGTTGCTTCAATTAGGCTTTGCAAGCGTCTATCTCATTGTAAGATTTGGATTAAGGACGTGAACAATCTGAGTAAGATCAAGAAGTGGTTTGAATCAAGAATAAGGAAACCAGAACTTGAGTATGACGAGGCTAAAAAAGAATTCGAAAAGGCTATGGGAAAGCCGTTCATCTCTATCGTAGTGGAGCTTCCTACAGGGTTCGAGGATCTTCACACTGAATTTCTGCGCCTGGAGAAGGATGAGGAGTTTCATGATGAGGTGCTTGACCTCATCAAAAAGCGACTCATGCTTGAAGAGCGATTTCGCCGCGGAAAGGATAATCCCTAAACCATAGCAGCGTATCTCATCTCAATCCTTTTAACTGTCAGAGCCTTTCAACTTTACTGGATAAGTATGGACAAAATTGATGTTCCTTGGGAGACGAAGCGAGAGATTGTGGTCAAGGCTGAAGAGGAAACCAACCCACGTTTCGGCTGTAGACCAGGCGAACGACCAATCAAAGATCATATCAGATTTGGAGTGATCAACCTGGACAAGCCATCAGGTCCCTCAAGTCATGAAGTAACCGCGTGGGTTAAACGCATCCTAGACCTCAAGCAAGCCGGTCATGGCGGGACCCTAGCGACATCCTAGTCGGGGAAATCCTAGAGTAACCGGCATCCTACCAGTGGCGTTAGCAGAGGCCACCAAGGTTGTTCAAGCCCTCCTCCTATCTGGAAAGGAATACGTCTGCGTCATGAGACTGCATTCCCAAGTGCCGGAAAAGCGCCTCAAAACTGTTCTAGCCGAGTTTCAAGGAACCATCTATCAACGACCGCCCGTCCGAGCATCCGTGAAGCGCAGACTACGAACGAGAAGAATCTACTACCTAAACTTCCTCGAAACTGATGGAAAAAACGTTCTTTTCAGAGTTGGATGTGAGGCGGGAACCTACATACGAAAACTCTGCTATGATGTGGGAGAAGCACTGGGCTGTGGCGCCCACATGCGTGAGCTTCGCAGAACCCGAGCGGGGCCCTTCACAGAAGACGAAGGCCTAGTCACTCTACATGACATCTCATATCTGTATTCGCGGTGGAACGAAACCGAAGACGAAACCCATCTTCGACGATTCATACAACCCATGGAAAACGCGTTGCACCTACTTCCCAAAGTTTACATACGCGATTCCGCGGTCGATGCGGTGTGCCACGGCGCAAACTTGGCAGCCCCGGGAGTCTTGTCGTTAGAGACAGAAACAAGACCCAGCGACACCGTTGTCGTTTCTACTCAAAAAGGTGAGGCAGTTGCGCTGTCTAAGATGCTGACCTCAACAGAGAAAACTCTACGCATGGGACATGGACTAGTAGCTAAAACCCAACGAGTCCTGATGCCTCGCGGAGTCTATCCTAAAATGTGGGGAGGCAGCTCCCAAGGCTCAGCTTCCATTTCAAAAAGCTAAAACCTTTACATATCCTTTTGTCCCTAGACTAAACTGTGCATAGCCGGGGTCTCCTAGAGCTCGAGACAACGCGGGAAATCCGGTAGGGAGCAGATCCATCTAACGGAAGCTCACGCCTGGAGTTCTCTGGACAGTCTGTGACCCCTTGGGGTCGCGTGGGTTCAAATCCCACCCCCGGCGCCACAGCCGCACCCACGGTCTGCATCGTAAATCGCACTATTTACGCTTCCTGAAGATCTTGATTCCTTCTTTTTTGAACTCAGTGACGTATTCGTATCCAGCTTCTATCAGGTCACATGCTTCTTTGACTGTCTTGGCGCGCGCGCCTATAGAATGATAACACAACTTCCTCAGAAACTCTGACGTTGAGCACAAAGGATGTGCGCGCTATACTAGGTCAAACGCCATGAGCTCTTTGTCTTCTTAGAGTGTTGTAAGCTATCAGAACCGTCATAAATGTTAATGAGAGCAAGATTACTATCAAGTCTCCTGACTGCACTGCCAAGTAGAAGACTATCCCCAGTATCACTATGAGTATTGCTTCAACGGTGCTAAACGATCGGAACGGATAACTCATGTTTCCATTTCACTCCTACACGATAATAAACAATTTGCTTTTGCGCGCGCATGCACAAAAATTATAAGAGTTATATTAATATCGATTCGAAGGGAAGAGGAAATCTATGACGGAAGAAATCGAGCCGGAAAACGGTTCCGAGACATGGAAGAAATTCGTGAGAAAGCATTGGAACATGCTCGCTTATTGGATGATAGCCGCCATTGTTGCAGCAATCGGCGCAATTCTGGTTTACCTATGGTTCGTTGGAGATGCCCAATCAACGGGTCTGGTGCCTACGACGTTAGATCGATGGACAATGGGACATTTAGTGACTTTCTTAATACATCTGATTTTCTGGGAAGTTCTCTTCATCGGAATCCCAGTAATCGTAGCAGCAGTAGCAGGTTGGCTATGGTGGAAACAAATACCAGACGAAGAAAGAAAAGAATATCAATTCTTTGGCAAACGCTCACGTACAGAAAGCGGTGGAGGCGGAGTATCATTTCTATTCTTTGTTGCATTCTGCATCAAAGTGTACATTGACGGAAACTGGAATGTTGCCATAGCATCTTGGACTTTAAACTATGTCGTCGATTCAATAGTCACTATCATCGTCTGGTGTGCAATAATCTTCGGAATTCCCGCACTTGTCATAGCACTCATCTGGTTAAGTTACGAAATAAAAAAGAAACCGTAATCGTTCCACTTCCACTCTTTTTTGCGCGCGCGCGCTTCATTTGCGGTTGAAATCCTTGACACATCGGAAACCCACATTGAAATCCACCCAATTGGGCGGAAGCGCGTTCCGGTAGTAGACCCTGTTACAGTACGGCCCTGAGTGCCAGCCACCCCCACGGATCACCCGGAATTTTCCCAAAGTGGGGCCCTGCGGATTCACCGACGGACTGGATGTGTAGTAGTTCGGATCGTAGAAGTCAAAGACCCACTCGACAACGTTTCCTTGCATATCGTACAGCCCGAAACCGTTTGGGGAATAGCTGCCAACTGCGACGAGACCACCCTTGCCGGACTTCGTGTAGTTCCCGTCGGATGGATGAAGCGTCTCCCCGTGAGGGTAGCTCATTCCTGTTAGGCCTCCCCGCGCGGCATATTCCCACTCGGCTTCCGTCGGCAGTCTCTTGCCACACCATGCGGCATACGCGGCGGCGTCGTGCCAGCTGACTCCAACTACCGGATGTTTGGGGTAGTCAAGACCGCACCGGAACCCTTCCTTATTCCAGAATGTTGGTAGCCGGTGGCTGGTTCCTTGGCAGAAGCGCAGGTATTTTGCGTTGGTAACTTCGTACGCATCTATGGAGAAGGCGTCAATGTGGACTTTATGAACGGGGTTGTGATCGCCCTCGAGCTCTGAGCCCATAAGAAACTGACCGCTTGGAATTAAGACAAGTTTCTCGGGAAAATTGGTCATGACCAGTTTCTCCTGTAAATCGCCATAAAGTTGATCGCAATAATGTTTTCTTTCTCTTGCAATCTTTAAATAAATAGCGCCGACAAGTCAGATTTGAAAGAAAAACAAAAGGCTGTAACATGCGCGCGCGGGTGGAGGTCACCGGAGATTATACCAGATTCCTCGGCCTTTTCTGACCTTCCGCAGAACCTCGAACATCTGCGTCTCCACAACGCGCATGATGACCAGCGAGGCTGCCTCCAGAGCGAAGCAAACCGTCAAGGCCATCACCATGTCCACTAAACTGCCAGCTTGGCGAAGGACAAAGAAGGGGGCCACGGCAAAGGCGATGGTTGCCATCTCCAACCACAGCTTGAGCACATCTCCCCAGCCCAGTGGAATCAGATCCCAAGTCACGCCGGTAGCCATAAATGACTCTGATGAGTCGCAAAGATTAACGTTGTGTCGCTTTCAGATGTCTGCATGCATTTTCGATTGCATTAAGTATGAGCATTGCGTTATTTCTCTTGAAAGACTGTGTCCGACGTCAAAGCGGAGGGGTCAAAACCTTGGTGGTGGAAGCCTCTCTGGGTGGCTGTTCTGGTTGTGACGGTTGCTCTAGGAGTCGCTGGCTACCTTTTCTTTCATCCGCCTCTAGAGAGAGTGGTGGGTGGAGTGGCTCTCACTCTCCTGTGCGTGAGCATTACCTACTACATTCGCGTCAGACCGTCCACGAAGGCGAATAAAGCCATATGCGCGCGCGCTTTCGGAAAGTATATTTAAACACAGAGAAAGAATAGAGGAAGGGAAAGAGAAGATGGAA
>CAYGAE010000095.1:0-6449 GCA_964347855.1 uncultured Candidatus Bathyarchaeia archaeon | reverse complement strand
GAGCAACCATGAAGAAAAGAGCTGCGACCAATGAGACCAAACCACGCCATTGCTGATTCGCCACGCATACCCAATGGAGTCCGAACCAAGAGGATAGCGAGAGGAAGCCTCAAGGCTCAGCCTAATGACAAACCCGAGAATGAAAGAGACAAGGAGTGGCCTGTACCATCGGGAAAGAAGCTTGGCCCCGAAACCCTCAACCGACGTCACGACAACGCGACTCCAACATTCCAGATGCTTGACCATCATTTACCATCCATGCGAGACTCCCAAATACGAAACAAAGAGGGGAATCACCCCATTTGCTACCCAACACCATCAAGGAGATGGTGGTGGCGGACTGGTGATGATCCAGTAGGTTGCGAACGCCACGATGAAAATGATGATGATGAGTATGTAGAGCCAATATTTCTGGAACCATTCGGTAAACCCCGTCTCTGTCACCTCCCTAAAGCCTAGCTGCTGCGCTCTCCACAGGCGAAGAAATGAGCCTCACCAACGCCGCGACCAGCCCGTTCAACAACCTCTCATCCGTCTCGACGCGCACACCTGCGTAGATTGTCTCACTGAAAAAGGATTATGAAGTGGAAATGCAGATTTCCACTCCGTGTCCCGCCGTTCAAACCACTCCATGCTAACCGCTCGTACCCCAGTTCAAACTCATGATCGTGAGGAACCGGATGAACCCGTGGTCCTCGGCCCATCGCGGCGCCGCCGGGTTGCCCCACGCCTGGGCGATCTGACTTATCTTGCGGGCTAAGGGACGCCCCACCGTTCTCACCATACGATGAAACTGGCTCGCCATGGACTGCCGCACCTTCGCCACGATGCCCGTCGCTATTTGGGCTAGCCGCAGACTCTTTATGCGATCTTTAACCACTGTTATGGCGAGATCGACCACCGCCCGTTCAGCCCGATTCAACGCGCGAAACCAGACCCGCCGACGAAGGGCCTGACCCCGAATCCGCACCAAATCCTTCCGACGGAGCATTCCTTCCAGGGCCATCACCGCTTCGTCACCTTCCGAATCCGGCATCGCACCAAATCACCTTCCTTGAGGCGGAGTTCATCCCGGACCACCTTGGGGACGGTCATCCGCCCGTCGCCCCGGAGGTACACCGTGAACTCAACCTCTTTCATCACCGACACCAGAAAAAGCCTTTTTTTGGAACATTTCTACGATAGTCGCCGAAAATTGCATAAAGCCTTTATGAAGCTCTAATAACGATTCAGGAATATACCCCCATAATATTCCCCACCAAAACCCCCCATCAGAGACTATAAGAACCTGTCAAAAACGCATACTCTCGTAAAGGAATATTAACCAGATATCTCAAATTCGACACGCGGTAACACCACTTGCAGAATAAAATTCATGACTATGACCAAAGACCACCAGCGCAGTGAAGAACCCGGACGGCACCCGCGCTCTATAGTATACAATGGTATAATTCTAGAATATTCTTCTGAAGTAATTCCTCAGAAGGCATTTATACGCTTCGCGTCGATATTACCACGTTCGTAGGGAGTCCCTAGGCCTTGCCGGTCGACCGAATCATGCAACTGCTCGAAGACGGAAAATGGCACGCCCTACGCGAAATTCTAGACACCGCCCAACTCCCCCCATCCACACTCAAAGCCTTCATCAGCTTCCTCCACGAATACGACCTCATTCGCCTCAACAAAGACGTCCGCCACGTCAAGCTAAACCCGCGAACGCTCCCGCTCCTGAAGAGAATTCGCCAAGCAGAACAAGGGTTAAGCGTCTCCTAGTCATCACCACGCGTCATTCAGGACTACCCGAAGTCCTGCAATCCGCACCGAAACGACCCCCCAGGAACCGCCCGGTGCGAATCATTTATCAATGAACGAAAATGAACGAAAAACTGAAAGTCGAAGAAAAGACAGCATACTTGCGGGCTGGTCTTACGCGAGGTTCAGCTCCGCGCACAGCCTATTGTGATCAACCGTCTTCTTCATGAAGACGCTGAGCCGATGATCGTCGACGGTCACCAACAGGATCTTCATGTTCTCCCCTTCCAGAACTGAGGAGCTGACAGCGCCGATGCCACACGTCTTCGCAACTTTTGCCCCTTCCTCAAGGGCTGTCGCCGACAACACTGCATAGTCGACGATTTTGGATGAATCCTTCAAGTCGATGGACGCAGCGTCCGACCCGCGCAGAATATAGCCGATGATCCCCTTCCGACCCTTAAGCCCTTGCAGATTTTCGCGAAGGCGTTCAATCGCTCCATTAGCCTGATGTCTAGCGGTCATGCAAAACTCCTCAGACTGCCGCGGGTTTTACTTTCACCAAGTCGCCCTTCTGCACGTCAAGGGCCTTGCATGTCTTCTCGGGGATTCGGATGATTCCCTTTCCTCGCAGCTTCTTGTCGCCGATTTCCTTGGCTTTGCATGTTGACAGGTTGCCGTCCAAGGCTTCGATTTCAACCTCGTCAATCTTCTGTCCATCCAGCATCTCCGACCATTGCTCGAGAACCTGCGGGTCGATTTCCACCGTGTCGCCGACGAAGAACCCACTGAGCGTGTCAACCAGGAGTTGCTGAGAGGGGGTCGACGGGAGGGGGGTAGGAGCAAGGCCTTCAAGCAGCTTCAGGATGGTTGGAACGACGATGCGCGTAACGGATTGGAGGTAAACGACGTCCGCCGTGTTGGAAGCTACCGTGGCAAGGTACATGTCGTTGACGTAGGAGAGGATGACCTTGCCGTCTTTTCCGTTGATCAATAGAGCGTGTAGACCGCCGAGGGCATCGACTTTGACTTCAAGGTTTTGAAAAGAACGCACTATGTCTTCTATTGCATCCTCGGCGGCTTGCGCATCCGCAGCAACTGCTAAGCCGTCTCTGGTAAAAAGAAAAGAGAAACGTACGTCTGGGCATACGGTCCGGATTTCGTTTAACGTATTGTGCAACGCAACTCGGTACAGATCTTTGTCCATTGACGCTCACTTCGCAGGGAAGTCTATGAGATCTTGAGTAGGATTCGCTCTGGCACTCTATCGGTCTCGACCACCAAGTACTTCAGCCCCTCGGTATCTCCGATCTGATCCACCCAGTTTAGTGCTTCCCGCGCTTTCTGTAACACTAACAGTCTGTCTTGCTGGCTCCGCACGACCTCTTCGATGGCAGTGAGTTCATGAAATGGGTTCGCGTCCAAAACGACGCTTAGGTCACCAACGGTGATTTCCCCCAGCTGGTCTTGCGCCGCCTTCTTGCCAGCCAGCTTAAAGACGACCTCTCGAATCTTCTTAGACCGCTCAGCTAGCGTACGGATTTCGTCGAGACGGCGGAGATACTCGCCCAAGACGCTTTTCGTTCGCGATATCTCGTCATCTATGGTTTTGGCTATATCAACCGCGGAATCGTACTCTTTTAGTTCAACTACCATATTTACACCTCCGAAAATAATGAAAAGGTGGTTGTTTGCGTGTTTTTCCTACCCCCACTCTCATGTCGCTGGTTTCTTGCGGTGTCTCCTACTAAGGCGCTGTAGTCACGTATGGACCGAATCTGTTGCCCTTCGATGTTATGAAGACAAGGTTGTATTTAGTTCCTGACACGAATGACATCGTAGTCGTAGGAGATATTTTGACCTCCACTTCTTCACCTGCGTCTAACGTTGCATCCTTACCAACTGTAGTCACAGTCCACTCTGATGTCGAATCTATCAGTATATCATTTACTTCAATTTTGTCTATCGTGAGGGTTGCTGTTCCGGTATTTTTGACTCTTACGTCGATATACGTTCCGGCGGGATCCCACGTACGACCGGTGAATGTTACTTCTTCTGTTGCCATGAAGGTGAAGGTTAGTGCTCCCATCCAAGCGGCGACGGCGATTGAAACGGCAACGGTCACTGCGATCAATATGATTGCGGCGACCACTGGGCTCAAAGCTTTCCTACTCTTTAGGAGTTTTCTCATTTTGTTTTCTATCCCTCCTTTTAGGGTTCACAAGAAGGGTAACACAGTATGCAGATTTAAATCTTACGACTTAATACACCATATTTTAGGGCATCGGCTACACCGTTCAACCACGCTTTCGTGAAGACGCACGTACGTCCGAAAGCTAGAGCTGATTGAAAAGCTCCAACAAAAGGGTAGCTACCTTCTCACCAAGCTCCGTTTTCACGTAATACTTCTTCAAGGGATCAATCTTCACGCTCTCCGCCAACCCGAGATCTTCAATCTCCATCATCCTCGACCGAAAAGTGCCATCGCTGAGGGTGAGATCTCGTTCCCGCATGAATGCCTTGGCATTCCTCCATCGACCATTATCCAGATGCAAGAGAAAGAGGCAGTCGATCGCATGATCCTTCTCCAGCAAGGCCTTAATACGTGAGAGTCTTTCATCGGTGAGAATACGGGTTATCTGTTCTTCTGCCAATTATCCCAACTCGCTATCTGGTATGCTTTTTGTCTTTAAAAGATTTAACCTATATTGCGATATATGACATAATTCTGAGGATATACAGTATAATTTTTGGGTGTCACTTGCGCTTTCTGAAGATCTGGACCCCAGCCATGACGGTCACATATTCGAAGCCCACTATGGTTAAGTTGTAACGCAACATTTAAGTTCCAATTCCTCTTTAGTTATTTACCATATGGGAAGTCTGGAACATGGTAAGTGCAGAGACTGTTAGTAAGGTTTTCGATGATGTTGACTGGAATGATCCAGCTCTGAAACGCTGGTTTGACACGATCACCCGGAAGAGCACCAGACACAATTACCGTTCGTCTTATCGGGCGTATGCTGCCTTCACCAAGATGACTGCTTCTGCGTTGATTGATGAAGCAATTGAGGACACCAAGAAGGATCCTCGTGAGAGAACCGATGTCGTTCTGAAAAGATTGATAGAGTTCTACCGTTGGCTCAAGACTGACTATCCACGCAAAGGTGGGGGAAGAGGAGTTCGCGTAGTGGGCAAGGGCGTGAGTGACAAGAGAGCTAATAGTATGGTTAATGCTGTTCGCAGCTTCTACTCTACTTTTGGTGTTACCTTTCGCATGAAAGGAAGACATGCGCTCCCCAAACCCAGAGTAGAGAACAAGCGAATGAGAGTCGCTGCAGACCAAGTTAAGATTCTGGTCGATCATGCACGTACGCCAAGAGATAGAGCGATAATGCTCACGTTGTTTCAGAGCGGAATGGACGTGTCAACGCTTTGCAGCCTGCAATATCGGGATGTGGCTGAGGGTCTAAAGAAAGAAGAGCTTCCGTTGAAACTCGAGTTGTACCGCAGGAAGAGTGGAACGGAATACTACACGTTCTTGGGGAAGGATGCTGTGGAAGCAGTAAGAGCCTATCTCGCAGATATGAAGGCTCGTGGCAGAAAATTCAGACATGACACACCATTATTTCTGAAAGAACGAGGAAGAAAGGGACTGACCACCAATTTGGTTCAGAATATGATGAGAACTGTTGCCCTGAAATCCGGGCTTGTCAACGAGGAAAACAATGGCAGAGCCTTCAACCCATTGGGGCCTCATGCTCTGCGAGAAAGCTTCGGTAGTATCATGATCAACAGCGGTGTACCAGACACAATCGTAGATTTCTGGTTGGGCCATGTCATCGGAGAGATGGCAGAAGCCTATAAAGGAGTCCAATTTGAAAGTCTCAAGCAAATCTATCTTGACCGGGAAAAATTGATCAGTATCACTGGTGCAGAGGTAGATGTTGAAGAGATAGAGGCGAAGCTTAGAGCAGAAGTTGAAGAGAGCAAGAAGGAGCTTCAGACATTAGTTAACGGTCTGGCCACCAAATCCTTGAGGCTTGAAGAAGAAAACAAGGAACTAAGAAGGCGCATTCAAACGACCGAACAGAAGTTTGCTGAACTGGACACGTTGATTCGCGAAGTCTTGCAGCAACATTAGTCATACATCGTGCACGCATCTATTGCCTTATCCTTTTCTTCCGGAAAAACAAAGCTGCACCAATTGTAATTCCAACCATAGCAACTATGATCAAGATGAACAAGAGAGTATTGTCTTCTGCGCGCGCATATTTCTAATTTTTCGTATGAAGATTTCTGGAACCACAAGGAATCCTAAGGAGGAGAGCGATATGACAAGAGTCCATTCGAGCAGGTCCAACGGCACGGTCTGAAACATAGCTGGTAATGGCGGAATGTAGATTACAGCTAAGGTCGAGAAAACAGAGACAATAACGGCTATGAGTAGGGATTTGTTGGTTAGGAACCCTACTCTGAAGGCGTTTCGTCTTTCGGACCGGCAATTCCACACGACGATTAATTCGAAGAAACACGCAACTAGAAACACCATGGTTCTCGCCTTCTCCACTGAACCCACAACTCCATATCCCCACCAGAAGGCCCCGATTTCAGCGACTAATTGAATAAGCGTCGAGGCAAGGATGAAAAACACCATACCATGCATTATACCTTCCTTCGGGCTACGAGGTGGCTTT
>CAYGAE010000094.1:0-6503 GCA_964347855.1 uncultured Candidatus Bathyarchaeia archaeon | reverse complement strand
TATTTTTCGATTTCTCGTGCGTCTTCAGCTAGGTTCGCAGCTACTTGAACTATCTCATGCGAGCAAGCGACGAGAGGAACATACCTCTGCATCTCTTTTTCCACAAAGCAAGCGCGTGTATTAATTTCAGCGGCTTTCTTGGTCAATTCGTAGGCGGCCATAGCTTTTGCCTTTGCGTAGGGATTTTGGAAATCAGAGCTGTCTCGGATATTGTCTGTATCGATCACTAGTTTTGGCAGAGAAATACTTAATCCTTCTTTGAGTATGTGCGTTAATCTGTCGATTTCTTGGTAAACCATCCCAAAGGCGCCAGTGGCAGCAAGAACTTTAATAACATTCGCATTGAAAATCGCCATCTCGGCTGGATCCAGAAATTCTCTCCGTGCTCCAATGAGGGGGTCGCCCATGACTATAATGTAGCCTAAGCCTTGCTTTTCGATTTCGTCTTTTATGCGCTTCGCTGGGCTGTCAGAAATGACCACACTGGGGATTCCTTTACTGGACAGAATCTCCCGTCCCT
Source organism: uncultured Candidatus Bathyarchaeia archaeon (assembly GCA_964347855.1). GTDB lineage: Archaea > Thermoproteota > Bathyarchaeia > Bathyarchaeales > Bathyarchaeaceae > CAYGAE01. The sequence continues at coordinate 5,983 of CAYGAE010000094.1, read as the reverse complement.
TGGCAGGTCCAGAAACTGATGGGTTTGGAGATATGAAGACTATAAGATTTGGGTCGAATTCGAAAATCTTTGGCAACGCATCTTCAACGTCTTCTGTGTTCATCTTGGAGCCTGTCGTTACTACTCGCACTTGGATATCCTTACGATCTGCCACTTCATCGAGAAGAAGTTCAATCAAAGGGGCAGTTCCAATATTGCCACACTTGAAAATCCCTATTTTCACTTTGTCCAGAGAAGACACCTTTATCTTTTCGTCAACCAGCGTTCATGTAGGTTATTATGCATGCTTAAATAATTTGGCGCGGTTGTAGGCATAGGTGTATATACCCTATTTCTGTGCGCGCGCGTCTGGAGTGCCGCAGATATGCTCGCGTAACCCAAGAGGTGAAATAAATCGGGCACTCAACCACAGGGTTGTTAGCAACCGAATTTTAGTTGCGTTCAGTAATGTTAATAGGCTGCGACAAGTAACTTAACTTTTCAACAAAAACTAAGAGCCTGTAACCAAAGGGAAAACGGATGGCCAAGCTAGAGGTTGCCTTGCTGACTGGACGAACAATCGATCAGGGTAGAGCAAAAGAATTCGGGAAGCTCTCCGAAGAATATTGGAAAAGCGTGACAGTTTGTGAGATGGATCCTGATGACCTAAAACGCATTGGAGCAAAAGAAAACGAGATCGTCAAGGTCACCACTGATTTTGGCTCTGCAGTATTAAGAACTGCGAAATCTCTGCGGGCGCCTCATCCTAGAGTCGTCTTTGTACCCTATGGGCCTCTAGCAAGCCTTCTCGTGAATCCCGAGACCCATGGAACAGGTATGCCATCGCTGAAGGGCATACGAGCTGAAATCGAACCGGCCCCAAAGGAAAAAGTGCTCAGTCTGCAAGAACTGCTCAAGACACACTTCAGGAAGCTTTGAAAGTGCCAATCAAAACCAGTGTGACCTGCCCCGTCTGCGGATGTTTCTGCGATGACATAGAGTTGCTTGTGGAGGACAACGTCATCAAAGAGGTGAAGAACGCCTGCGCCATGGGGGAAGCCAAATTTCTAGGATACTCTGCTCATCGACAGACAAAACCGCTCGTAAGAAAAAATGGCGAACTTGTAGAAGCCTCGCTAGAGGAAGCAGTCCGAAAAAGCGCCAAAATTCTGGCTGATGCATCCTACCCTATCCTTTATGGGTGGAGTTCCACGAGTTGTGAGGCGATTCGTGTGGGTTTAGAGCTGGCCGAAGAGGTTGGGGGGGTCATCGACAACAGCTCAACTGTTTGTCACGGGCCCTCTATCTTAAGCATTCAAGACATCGGCATCTCCTCTTGCACCCTAGGACAGCTGCGGCATCGGGCAGACCTCTTTTTCTATTGGGGAAGCAACCCTTGGCACGCTCACCCTCGTCACTTGGAAAGATACACGCTCTTTCCGGAAGGCAGATTCAGAAAGAGCGCATGGAGAGGATATCTCTCGCGACTGAGAGGGTTCTTGACGAAAAAACGCCTAATGAGAGCAGCTAAACTCGTTCTCGGGCGTGAAGTTTCCGCTCCTTCTAGAGTCGATACTGGTATGCCTTCTGAGCTGTATAGGCAGAAGAGAAAGATGATAGTTGTGGATGTCCGCAAAACTAGGTCTTCTGAGGCAGCCGATTACTTCCTGCAAGTTGAACCAAACAAGGACTACGAACTCCTACAAGCTTTCCGCATGCTCATTCGTGACGAGGAACTCGACGTAGATGAAGTCGCTGGCGTCCCTGTAGAGATTCTGGAGGAAGTGGCGGACATCATGATAAACTGTGAATTAGGGGTCATATTCTTCGGAGTAGGCCTAACCATGAGCAAGGGAAAACTTCGTAATGTTGATGCTGCATTGTCCTTGGTCCGAGACCTGAACCAGCGAACAAAGTTTCTCATCATGCCCATGCGAGGCCACTTCAACGTGACCGGAGCAAACGTTGTGTTCACCTGGCAGACCGGTTTCCCCTACGCTGTTGACTTCTCTCATGGTTATCCACGATACAATCCAGGAGAAACCTCCGTGGTCGACATCTTGTGCAAGAAGGAAACGGACGCAGGGCTCGTCATCGCCTCTGACCCTGTCGCCCACTTTCCCAAGAAGGCGGCCCAGAGCTTGGCGGAGAACCCTCTAATCGTGATCGACCCCGAAGTAACCCTCACTACCCTAATGGCCGATGTGGTTTTTCCCTCAGCCTTTGGGGGAATCGAAACTGAAGGAACGGCCTATCGAATGGACCACGTTCCTCTACCCCTAAAGAAGGTGGTGGAAGCCCCGAAAACTTGCCTTCCAGATGCAGAGATATTGAGAAGAATCCTTCGTGAAGTCCGCAGACTACGGAGGCAGCAGAACTGACAGACCTCATCATCAAAAACGGCTTCGTCTACGACCCCATCAACCATGTAGATGGCGAAAGAATGGACATCATCATCAGCAACGGAAAGATCGTCAAAAAAGTTTCTGAAAGAAAGGCAGCAGTAATTGATGCCTCCGGAATGATGGTGATGCCTGGCGGAGTTGATATCCACTCCCACATAGCTGGCGCCGAGGTTAATACCGGGCGGCTTTTAAGACCTGAAGACCATTTTAAAGACGTAGAAGCCAAGACCGCCTTGACCCGGTCTGGCGTAGGTTATTCTGTTCCCTCAACCTTTACGACTGGCTATCGCTACGCAAGGATGGGATACACAACTACAATGAATCCTTCCATGCCACCTTTGGAAGCTCGCCACACCCATGAAGAACTTGACGACACCCCCATGCTTGATAAGGCCACGTATCCTCTGCTGGGCGACTGGTGGTTCGTCCTAGAGTACCTAAGAGATGGCGAGATCAAAGAATGTGCAGACCATGTGGCTTGGATGTTGAAGGCGACAAAGGGATACGCGATAAAAATCGTTAACCCTGGGGGTCTGGAGGCTTGGGGATTCGGAAGAAACGTAAAGAGCATTAATGACCAAGTCCCAAACTTTGGTGTCACGCCAAGAGATATTATCCGCGGCTTATGCAAAGTGAACAAACTTCTCAACTTACCCCACACAATCCACGTACACACAAATAACCTCGGAATACCTGGAAACTACGTCACTACTTTAGAAACCATGGAATGCGTTGAAGATTTAGCCACAGACAATAAGCCGATCATACACATCACCCACTGCCAATTCAGTGCCTTCAAAGGCTCAGACTGGCGAACCTTTAAGTCAGGAGCCGAAGAAATCGCAAACTACGTCAATAAACACAGTCACGTAACTCTCGACATGGGCCAAGTTGTCTTCACAGACACCACAACCATGACTGCCGACGGCCCCTTCCAATTCGGTCTTTACCAACTTACAGGCAACAAATGGGTCAATCATGATGTGGAGACCGAGACAAGCTCCGGGATCGTACCTTTTCGATATAAGCGTAAGAGCGCCGTTCACGCAACTCAGTGGTCCATTGGGCTGGAGCTGGCTCTTCTGATCAAAGATCCGTGGAGAATCTATCTGACGACTGACCATCCCAATGCGGGACCCTTTACCGCCTACCCCAGAATAATTGCATGGCTCATGAGCCGGAAGGCAAGAGACAAGACCATGAGGAGAATCAGTCGCCGCGCAAGACGAAACAGCCTACTCCCAAGCATAGATCGAGAATACGGCCTCAACGAGATTGCCACAGTGACGCGTGCTGGTCAGGCAAAGGCCTTGGGGCTCGCGTGGAAGGGTCATCTTGGAGTTGGAGCGGACGCGGATGTATCCGTATACAACGTGAATTCAGAACAAGTTGACCCCGCTAAAAGGTATAAAGCGGTTCGAAGAGCCTTCCAAAACACTGCCTACACAGTTAAGGGCGGTGAAGTTGTGGCCAAGGATGGAAAGATCGTGAAACCAGTTTCAGGAAAAACCTTCTGGGTCAACGCGAATTTCTCTTCACCCTTTGAAGTTACAGAGGATATGAAACGAAGATTTCGGGAGTACTGGACTGTAGAATATGACAACTATCAAATCCCAGAAAGCTTCTTACATGCCTCAGCCCCTATCTCACTCTAAGCGGAGGACTAACAATCGTAGTAATTCTCTATCCCAAACGCATGTTTAAAGTTCCCATAGACGCCGAATGCATAACACCAGACGTCTTCACTGAAAAAGCAACCGAAGAGATAGCCAAACTAGAGATTCTGGAAGGGAACCGTAAACGAGAGCTTGGCGAACTGTTCAAAGTAGAAAACAAGAAAGAAGGAGGCGACTCATCAGGAAAAACGACTGTACGAATTCGTGGAAATGTCAACAAGGCTAGAAGAATTGGGGCCAAAATGTCTATGGGCACAATAATCATTGACGGCAACGCAGGCATGCACCTAGGCGAAGAGATGACAGGAGGAACAATCACAGTGACGGGAAACGCAGACTCTTGGGCTGGGTCAATGATGAAGAATGGAATAATCGAAATCAAGGGAGACGCCGGTGATTATCTGGGAGCTCCCTATCGGGGAAGCAGCAAAGGAATGAGAGGCGGAACCATTGTGGTGCATGGAAACGCTGGAAACGAAGTTGGATGTTTCATGCAGAAGGGACTCATCAAGGTATATGGAACTGTCAGACAGTTTGTAGGCATACACATGAGAAATGGAACAATATTTGTTAGAGGAGACTCGGAAGGAAGGGCCGGCGCAGAAATGATCGGAGGAAAAATCGTCATAGGCGGACACGTTCCATCAGTTCTTCCCACTTTTACCATCGATAGTGTTAGGCCTAAAGTCAAAGTGGATAAAGAAGAAATCATAGGCCCCTTCTACCGATTTATCGGCGACCTAGCAGATATGGGCAATGGAAAACTCTTTGTCTCACAACCTCGAAATCCACATTTGAAATCCTATGAACGATATCTGTGATGTTATTCTTGACATATGAAAAAGTAACGGAGGAGAAACAGTCTGTCCTCGTCTAGGCTGAGCGTAAACCGAGAGGCATGGCATCTTACAAGGGCATTGTGTAACAAACCTGACGCTTTTGGGGTGGCAGTAGAAGAGACGAGTTCAGGTGCCACGCTGATTGATGCCGGAATCAAAGCAGATGGAGGGTTTCTCGCAGGCAAGATTATAACAGAAATCTGTCTCGGCGGATACGGCAATGTAAATGTTTTCTCCAAAGCGTATGGCGATCTTGAACTTCCATCCATCTTCGTGTACACAGATCATCCTGCAGTAGCGACTCTAGGATCTCAGTATGCTGGTTGGCAGATTAAAGTAGGTAAGTATAGCGCCATGGGATCTGGACCTGCTCGAGCGCTAGCTGTGAAACCCAAAGAGCTTTTCGAAAAAATCGGATACCAAGATGAAGCAGACGTAGCAGTTCTTGTGCTCGAAACAAGTAAAGAGCCGTCGGAAGAAGTGATAACTCATATCTCTGGTCAGTGCAGAGTCGCGCCGGACAATTTAACACTCATCTTGGTTCCAACCACGACCACAACAGGTTCTACACAAATCTCAGGAAGGGTGGTGGAAACTGGAATACACAAGCTAACAGAACTTGGGCTTGATCCAATACGGATAACGCACGCATGGGGATATGCCCCAATTACACCAGCGCACCCCAAGCTTGCGAAAGCTATGGGACGAACAAACGACGCAATCCTTTATGCAGGCGTCACTTGCTACACAATAGACCATGAAGACGATGACAAACTGAGGCAGCTAGTGGATAGGGCCCCATCTTTTGCATCCAAGAGCTACGGGAAACCATTCGTAGAAATCTTTCGTGAAGCCGGCTACGACTTCTACAAGATTGATCCTAACCTGTTTGCTCCCGCAGTCTTAATCGCCAACAACACAAAGACAGGCAACACTTTCAGAGCTGGCAAACTTAACATCCCTGTGTTTAAACAGTCTCTGGGATTTTAGGTTAGATCCAGCCCAGAGAGGGTTTTGATTTGGATGAGCCAGAAGAATTGGCGGCGCTTTTCAAAGCGGTTCTTCTCGGCGAGGTTCAAAAGGC
>CAYGAE010000093.1:0-6554 GCA_964347855.1 uncultured Candidatus Bathyarchaeia archaeon | reverse complement strand
ATTCTCCTACCAAAAAAGGGTGAGAGGTCATCGTAGTGGGTCTTGTTTACTATTGGGAGGTCTTAGATCTACCCCACACTGTGGACAAAAGTTCGAACAAAGGGGGATGTATGCCCTGCACTGCGGACAGATCAGTAGCGTTCTCTTCTCCCAAGGTACTAGAATGGGTACGGCTATGGCAAGAATTGCGAAAATCATGTTTGACCAGTCCTGCTATATCAAGACACAATCCTGATCAAAAGGTTATTCCCTGCGCGCATAATTTCTGCAACAAACTCTTAACCTTGCGGTGCCTATCAGCCCGCTTCTTGAACATCTTTAGGATTTCTTCTGCGGGTAATCCACTTCTAAAGAAGAAGTTCGCGATGCCATCCCCCTTGAATTTCTGTACGGCCGTATTCTTTATTTAAACGATTGTATAGAACGAAGACTTAGATCAAGTCTTAGACCCAACCAATTACAATCTCTAAGGCTTGTCTAAGGTCTGTAGCAACCGCGTCTGCGGGGGATCCCTCTTCAGTCGTCCCAGTTCGGTCCAAGAGCACAGCATGTATGCCCAGTTTCTTCGGAAGCATAACGTCTATCTTGAGGCTATCGCCAATCATAACAGCCTCATTAGGCTTGACTTCCACGAATTCCAGCGTTTTCTTATACATTTTTGGATTGGTCTTTTCGCATCGAGCCTCGTAGCCAGTGACTACAACATCGAAATACTTCTCGATGGGTGCTAGGGCTTCTGCAAACTTGAAGCGAGCGATTGTAGTCACAATAGCAGTCTTGAATCCATACTGCTTCGCAGTTATAACGGCGTCTGCAGCGTCAGGATAGAGCTTATACCTGCCCTGTTCAAACATTCTTGTCAGCCCGTCTAGAGTTTCGCTGTCAACTTCTTTGACGCCTAGTCTCCACAAGACTCGTTTAAGATAGGCATGATAAGTCTTGTATCCATATGTTGGATAGTCTATGAAGGCCACAAATCCCCACGCGACGCTAAAGGATTGGGGATAGACTTCGTATCCGCGACTAACAAGATAGTCGGACGCCTCCTCTTCTGTCACGCGAATCTTTCCATAGGCAAGAGTGCCGTGAAGATCAAACAAAACAGCTCTAATATTCGTCAAATGAGCCCCGTAAAAGGAATGCTGGAGATTACATAAGAATTTAGTGCCTTCGGCCTTGTGGAGAAGTTTTAGGAGGGTTACCCAAGGGAGTGCCTTATCCTCGCAGCTTCTAGTATGTATCTCGTCATCTCCTCGGAGTCAGCCTTAGCCAGAGAAATGAGAATGTTGTTCACCATGTTTTCATGCTTTCTCTGGTCAAGATTCTTCGGTCCCAAGGTGATACCCGTGTTTTCTTCGAGCACTTGAAGATCTTCCATGATCTGTGGGATCACATCCCCTAGCCCGAATCTGTTGGTGACTTTGTCGATAATTTCGCTTTCACTCATAAGGTTGTTCAGATTCTGCCAGCAGAGGAATCCTGCCGCGAATTTCAAGTCTTTCTTCCAGTTTCTATAATATTCGTTTAGCAGTTCCCAGTCTTCTTTAGAGAGGCTTGTCAAAGCGGTGGATCCGACGAGCTCCGGTGGTAGCCCCAGCGAGTACATTGCTGCTGTGAATTTGATCGCGCGTGGCAGTCTTGTGTTTCCAACCTGTCTGCTGTATCCAAATAGCCCAATGTGTAGCTTTCGTGCTCTCCTCTCTGGGACTGATTTGGCTATCCGGTTGATGGCAGGCGCTAGTTTCTCTATCTTTTGCTGATAGCTTGCTGCAAATAGTTCGATAATGTTCTTTATCCGTTCTTCCTGTTCTTCAGTCATTGATTTCGCAGACCTCTTCTGTAGTCTTGTGTTCAACTTCTCGATGGTTTCCTTCGTTTCTCGCTTCTTGAAGTCGTATTTCAGAGCGGATTGTATAGTCACTGTTCTAATTCCAGCGTATTCTTCGAGGAAATCGTTGATGTTGTCTGGCGTTAGGTGGCCTCTAAAGGGGAGGGAACCAGTACCTATTATGGGGAAACTTGGGATGCCTGAGTCTTGGAATAGCTTGTCGATTTTGGAGAGCGCCAGTTTGACGAGTAAAACTGCTGGAAAGAGCCCATAATTCAAAGCAGGGTCAGATCTCGCCAGAAACACTCTTAGATAGTTTGGCTTCAAGTGTTTCGCAAAATTCATGAGAATTTTATCTATGCTTGATAAACCTTCTTTGTTCTCTATTAAGGGAATTACATCTATTTTCTTAGGTGTGAACCCGCCGACCCAATCCTCCATCGACATGTCCTCTATATCGCAGACTTTCATCTTTTCCTTTCCAACAATCACCTTGCTATAGCAGGATGCTACTCTGAGGAGTTCGAAGTGTGAGGTGGTGAAGGGAAGAATAACTTCGAAGACTGGAGGGCAAGTCTCCTTCTTATAGAAGCTCTTGGCTATGTCATAGCAACGGGGAATGGACTCTAAAGCCTCTATCAAAACCTTCTTCTCAGTCTTTTCAACCGTAGGGTTCGGAACCCTGTACGTTAGGAAAACATCCTTACCGATAACGTTCTCCCTGAAAAAATCCGGATGGTTTACTAATAACTTTCGCACTATGTTTGGGTCGACATCTTTTCCTTCCCAGTCCCACATCTGCTCTTCGCATTTCAGCTCATCATAGGCGAAATAGGTCTCATGAACTTCAGCCTCTCCGGCGACTACTTCTTCCTCCACCCACGGTGGAAGTTGAACATTGTCCGGATGTTGCGTCGACATTGTTGAAGGAAATTTCCTCAAGGATTCCGACCTTCTAAAGAGAGAGATGAATAGTCTTTAAGAGTTTTTGTCTAACAGACCTATTGACTGCTGCGAGGTTATTTGCCCAATACTGAAACGCGATTTGGTTTCTTATCGCGTTGATTTCGTCTTTTCTTCATAGTCGCACAACTCAATTAAGGGACACTCGTAGCATTTTGGGGCTGGCGCCCTGCAAGTGTATTTGGCTAAGAGCCATAGGAGACCGCCCGCTCTTTCTCCTTTGTCCCAAGGAATGAAATTGGCAAGGGCTTTCTGAATCTCCTCGTATTTCGCGTTGGGTTTCACCAGCCCAAGTCTCTTCGCGATTCTGTCCATGTGAGTGTCTACCACAGTAACCTGACTGTAGCCATGGCGACTTGCCAGAAGCACGTCTGCGGTTTTCGCTCCGATGCCTGGCAGTTCCATAAGCTTTCTCCGAGCTTCTTCTTTAGGAAGGGAAAGAACGGGCGCAATGTCGCCTTCAAGCTTTTCTAGAAGAGTCTTAGACAACTCCTTAATCCTCTTAGACTTAATGTTGTAGAGTCCACCGCTTCGTATGGCTTCTTTGATCTTGGCTTCATCAGCACTCGCAAGAGTTTTAGCGGTGATCTCGAATCTCGCCGCCAGTGCCTTGTAAGCTCTAACACAATTTATCTCACTCGTGTTCTGGGAGAGAACTGTCATAATGAGATTCTTGAAGGGGTCTGAAGCAACTTCTTCTGGGTATTCGACAGGCCACCAGTACTGACCATACTTCTCCTCCAAGATGGGAATCAGTTTCGGATCCAAAGTTTTCATTTTTCTCGACACTAGTATGTTGTTAACCTCTTTTGTCATAGCCGCTGGTTATGAGTCTTCTTAGGGCATACGGACAGCAGAGAATCTCGGTTTGAACCGCTTCCAAGTATTCTAGCAGCTTGGTCTTCAGCAGTTCGTAGGCTTCCTTGTTCTTTTGTATCTGCGTTATATGAAAGTCTTCGATTTCGAAGACTTCGTTTTGAGGATGCAGGACCATGGCTGCCATAATCTGGTTGTCGAGGGTTTCGATGACATAGCAGTGTTGAGGCACGATTTCTAGGTGGTCGAGTGTATGTTGCCGAGCTGCCGTGTAGCCTTTTTCCCAATCAGCATCGTGATCTAAAGCCACGAGTTCTGCTACCTTGTCCACGTCTGATTTTTTCATGTTACGAATTTTAATCATTCATTGCTACCTGCATGTCGAGAATAGACATGGTGTGTTCTGGGTAGCTCAACCATATTAAGCTACCTTATCACCTTAAATCTTAAAATTGAAGACCGATACTTCCTAACCATGAAGTACAAATATAGGAAGATTGCAGGTCTACTTCTATGTGTCGGAGGCGTCCAGTGCGTTCTGGGAATAATCATCGCGGAAGCCCTCTATCCTGGCTATAGCACTTCAGAGAACTGGATAAGTGACTTGGGAGTTGGACCCTCAGCTCTCATCTTCAATTCATCTGTCTTCTTGTTGGGCGTTCTGGGAATAGCTGGTGCCTACTTCATTCAACGGGCATTCAATCCTAGCGTCTTCTCCGTTTTGCTCGCCATAGCGAGTATCGGCGCAATTGGGGTCGGATTGTTCACAGAAGATGTCCCTATGTTACATAGCATCTTTTCTGCAATAATCTTCTTATTCGCAGGACTGTCTGCTCTCGTGTCCTACAAACTGCAGAAACCACCGCTCTCCTACCTCTCTATCGTACTTGGAGCCGTCGCACTCTTGGCTCTTGTTCTTACATCCGCGGGAACCTATCTGGGGTTAGAGAAGGGAGGAATGGAACGTATGATCGCCTATCCAGAATTGCTTTGGATAGTTGCCTTCGGCGGCCATCTCATTGGCTATTCTAATGAAACAACTGAAGCAAGGAGTAAGTGATTCACCATTCGATTCTTGGAAACTCAGATAGCCTCATCCGCGCAATGATTCACCATTAAGCTGTTTTCTAGGCAGCAACGAGAAAGGAGAACGCGCGCAAGCGGAAGCGATTAGAAGAGGCTCTAAGCTCACAGCAGTTTGGACAGGCGGTAAACAAGACGAGTCAGCACCGATTGTCCAACCTGTAACTTCCCGTTTCTGTAGTCCTCGAACATAGCTGGCAAGTCATAGTTGTACTCCTCTCGGCACTTGCGAATGAGATCGCTTCCAGTTTTCACCGCATGAGAAAAGATAAATTTCAACCCAGATCTGGCCGCTATGTTCTTTATACTCATTTTAGAATACTCCTCAACCAACTCTGGCCCCCAATGGAAGTCGTGTTCCCAACACTTCAAGTAAAGCTCCAAATGGGTAGGCGTCATATTCTCCACGGCAAAAGATTCAGCTTTGTCTTTTAACCCTCCTCCAGAGACTAGGAAGAGGGGCACGATAAGGCTCTTAAATGGCTTCAACTCGTCCAGAAGACCGATTGTAAGTTCCAGATCCTTCTCAGTCTCTCCCGGTAGCCCCAGAATCAGCGTGGCGCATGGAAGCCAATGATTCGTTGATAAGGTTTCAAATGAGCTTACGACAATTTGGGGCCAGTCCTCTGGTTTGAAGGGTTTGCACTTTCCGGCCATGTGCGTTTTGACAAGGCTGGGGCTGCCAGTTTCTATGCCGGTCTGTGCAGCAGTCCAAGGGGCTTTGACGCCTAAGTCCAAGATGTTTGATATCTCTTCAACAACCTCTGGGGCGTCCACGACAGAGGCAAGGGCGATGTGGCTTAAACTGGTCATTTCTACGCCACGATGGTTTTGAACGGTTCTAAAGAGATGGATCACCTCCTCTTTGTTGACTCTAAACCCTTTAGCCTTATACCTCAACACGTCTTCAGCGTGTAATAGCGGTTGTCTTCCTGCCCGCACGTTTACTTCAACTTCCTGTAGGACGTGTTTGAGGGGGAGACAGCGATATTGCTGGAGTGTAGGGACGCAGAATTTGCATCCTCGACCGCATCCTCGAGCAATCTCAACTAAACCACAGATGGTTGGACCAGCAATGAGCGGAATCTCTTCTTCAGGGACAACCTTTCCATATACAAGCCCTGATAGCTCTTCTCCATTGACAGCCTTCTCGAAGATTGGACCTACAACCTTCTCTCCTTCTCCAACGACCACACAGTCTATTCCAAGCTTCCTTCGCGTTTCTACATTTTCAAGTTGCCACGCACCGGGTCCACCAACCACTAGCTTGGGGTCAAACCTTCTGATGAAAGGATGGGTCAGAAGTTCCTTAAACTTGACTTTCATGTAGGCTTCGCCACCAAACAATTGGGTGAAGGATGAGGTGGCTGGGGCTACGCCTAGGGGATCGTTTTCGGCGATTCCAACAACCTTTGTCTTTGGTCCGAGGACTTTCCCGATGCGGTCGGGGTGAGCAACAATGACATCTTCTCTTCCGAATCCGTACTCGAGTAGTGCAGCCTCAATTTTTCGTAATCCACAAGGAGCATATTTGACTGATCCATCGCTGTTTGTTTCCACTGAGGGGGAGAATATGGAGAAGTAAAGCTTGTCGGGCACCAGCCCCTTAGGTATGCAGGCGCTGAATCCGAGGAAGAGACCCCCGCCATATTCACTCATCAAAGTACGGTCAGCGGTGAGAACAATCGTATACCCTCTGTCTACCATCTGAGATCTCTTCACAAAAATATACTATAACCTATCCACACAGATTAAAAATTTTGATTCGAATTGCCAAGGGATATCTCTGACTCTTTTCGGCTGGCAGTTACTTTTGCTTGAACTTGTCGGTTGTGGAAGGAATCTAGATGCAATTGCATGCATG
>CAYGAE010000092.1:0-6593 GCA_964347855.1 uncultured Candidatus Bathyarchaeia archaeon | reverse complement strand
TCGCAGTTAGCACGTAAGAAGCCAACAGGATATAGCCGTGTATTCTACGAAATTTTCCAAACCTTTTATTTCTCATCCAGTATTCTCCTAGAAAATTTCCCACAAATATGAGGCTGAAACTGATTAGCCCTAAAATCCCAGCGTGGGATAGAAAGAGTTTTTCGATAATCATTTTACTCTCACATTTAGATTCTACTTAACTACGCCATTTAGTTAAAATTCTTGCGCGCACATGTTGCAGCGAAGAGGGCTTTTGAAATTCCTATTTCTGCCCAGATTTTAAGAAATGCGAGAAGCTCTGTAATCAAAAGGCAACGTACAAGACAGATGACAGTTCATCAGAATAAATCAAATAGGCTATGAGAATTGGCTGAAAGAACAAAAGGAGAAAGCAAGCCCGCGCGCATCAACTAAGACTTGGTCACGTATCTTTGAGGAGACTTTTAGAAAACAGCTCCTTGTCCATCTGTGTCTGCGAAGTACCCAGTCCTAGTCGAAGTCACACCAGAGATAGGGCTACTTCGGGAGAGTCACCAACGCAGCGTGGGTCCAATTTCCACCTACGCTACCTTTTTCTGTCGGGAAGGAATGTCTAAAATCTCTGAGGCGTGGTTATGTCAAAGGAACTAATCCAGACAATCTTTGCTCGACGCAGCATTCGGAGATACACAGCGAAGTCGGTCAGCGAGAGTGATATTAAGGCGATGCTGGAAGCCGCCATGGCGGCACCTTCTGCATCAAACCGCAGACCTTGGCACTTTATCGTGGTTACAGAACGGCAGACACTCGACAAATTGGCGCGGGTTCATCCTTATGGTAAAATGCTGTTCGAAGCACCGCTCTGCATAGCCGTATGCGGCGATAAAGCTATATCACCTCGCTCTTGGGTACAGGACTGCTCCGCTGCTGCGGAAAATCTTCTTCTCGCGGTCGCCGCGTTAGGGCTTGGTGCTGTTTGGCTCGGCGTTCATCCCAGGGAAAGTCGGGTTGGACCAATCAGGAAAGTTTTGAATCTTCCAGAAACCATTGTTCCACTTAACCTGATCGCTATTGGGCATCCGGCGGAAGAGAAAGAGCCGCGCACGCAATACGACGAGCTACGTGTGCATCGTGACCAATGGTAGGTAGAGGAACTTGGGGGAGATGGGCGGTCTGAAAGAATTCGGAGAATTCCCCCGAATCGAAACCGACAGACTGGTCATGCGCCGAATGACACTCAACGATGTCGGATTCTACTTCCGCCATTTCAACAACAAGAAAATAGTCGAAGGGTGTTGCTTTCCAGGACCTGACAGCCTTGAAGCAGCGAAGGAAGAACTCGAACGGTACTGTATAAAGCCCTTCACAAACAACCGAGGTATCCGTTGGGGGCTCATCAGAAGAGGGAGCCAGGAGCTTATCGGAACCTGCGGGATTTACGATTGGAATCAAACAGCGCGTCGAGCTGAAATTGGGTACGATCTAGACCCTGTATACTGGGGGCAAGGCCTTATGGCTGAAGCCCTGAGAGCCACGTTAAAATACGGGTTCGAAGAGATGGAGTTGAACCGGATTCAAGCGATCATCGACTCAAAAAACATCAGATCCATCACGCTTGTTCAGAGACTCGGCTTCATAAAAGAAGGGATTCTTCGACAAAATAGTCACTTTAACGGACAGTTCAGAGATGATGTCGTCTTTTCATTATTGAAGAAGGAGTGGACGAACTCTTAACGATTTGAGAAGAGGGAGTTTGCGCACGCGTGATCCTTGAAGGCGTTCTTCGCCTAGCGCGCGCGTATTGGTACGGAATCGCGAGGCTCAAGGACTGATAAATCAGGCTGTGAACAAGGGCTTTCTGGAAGAAAGGGAGCAGAAGGAAGCCATCAGAAAGATCGACACAATGGCCAGAGTGAAGAGAAGTCGTGGGTTGCGGCTACTTGCAGAGAGAGACGCCAAGTGGATCTGCAACGAAGCAACTTGAAAGAACATTACTTCATAAGTGGCCCAGAAGACTTCAGGAAATTATCTATTTTTATCAAAAAATATATAAAAAAGCGCGCGCATTGATACTACTTCCAGGAGATGCACAGAACGTCGATAATAAGCCATAGGGCGTGTCACATAATCGGAGTAGGAGATGAAGACATTGATCGTTTTGTCAAGGAAATCAAATCATACTTGATAGAGACCAAAATTCCAGAGACCTACGCAGTAAATGTGTACAAAGATCAAGTGACGTGTTGTGGGCACATGCCGATCGGGGTGGCTGTTGAAATAGAGGGCCCAAAGGAACAGCCAATCAAAAATCTGGATGAAAAGATCTTGGGCAAGATCAAAGAGATCTGCGGAAGAGAACGTATCCAATATCACGAATGTTCGCCACTGGAAATTCTTCAAAACATAGAAGGAACGGTCTTCCTTCAGGGCTGAGAACGAGTCTCAAAGGTTCACTCAAAACTAGGAGCCTCGACCTTTCCGAAGGAAATGGACATGCCAATCACCAAGGTTCGTGCTGCGTTTGACGACGGTACGTTTAAGTCCTACATGGAAGCCACAAAACAGCGAATAGAATCGGAACTTTCTCGTCTTGTCTTGACAGTTTCCAGCTTAAGCCTTAGCGAAAAAATAGGATATGCCTTGTTGTCCCGTGGGAAAAGACTGAGGCCTTTACTGGTTATACTTAGTGCCGAAAGTGTTGGAGGCAACGCAGAAAGCGTAGTTTCATTGGCTGTAGCTCTTGAACTGCTACACACGGCAACTCTTGTGCATGATGACATTTTGGATCAAGACAGCCTTCGACGTGGTCTTCCTACCCTCCACAAAAGATGGTCCGTGAATGACGCTATCCTGGTTGGAGACGCCTTGATATCTCTCGCAATAAACTTGACGGCTGACTATGGTAGAGAGATCATAAAGATTACATCTGAAACTGGCTTAGCGCTTTGTGATGGCGAATACATCGATGTGTCAGAGACATCGATTAAGATGTCTCAGAGCGAATACTTGAAAAAGATTGGCAAGAAATCTGCTTCTCTTTTTAAGGCTTCGGCGCAGTGTGGAGCCATAGCCGGTGGCGGTTCTGGTCGAGAGGTTGAATGTTTAGCTGATTTCGGAGAGAATTATGGAATTGCTTATCAATTGAGTGATGACGTCTCAGACACAACTTCTGTGGGGAATGGCGTTCCGAAGGATCTCAGAAAGCGGCGAATCAGCCTTCCTTTAATTCATCTCTCCGAGTCTAGCAGCCTAGCTGAAAGAAAGATGTTGACTCATGACCTCCAAACTGTGACAAGAACGGGGCATGAACGTGGACACGCGGCCGTGGATAGAATTCTACAGAACTTGAAAGCCAAGGGATCTCTCGACTATTGCAGGAAGAAGATAGATGGTTACATTAACCAAGCTATCACGGATATTCAACCTCTCAGAGATACCAACTACAAGTCCTACCTTATCAAGATGGTGAAATCCCTCAGCGCGCGCACGCAAAGATTTCCAATTATACAACATTGAACAACGAGGCGACCATCGTGAGCGAAAAGAAAGCCTATGAAGCGTTATCCAGTTCCTCCAGACTTAGAATCCTGAAGCTACTACACAAGAAGCCTTTGAACGTTGAGGAGATAGCCGAATCGGTGAAACTCCAACCCATCACTGTGCGCCACCATCTACAGTTATTAGTAGACGCTGGCTTCGTAGAAAGCCATGAGCAAAGAACGGGCACCGTAGGAAGACCAAAAGTTTACTATGAAGCGCGCGCGCGCATAAAAATAATATATATATAGTCTTTGGTGGGCCATCGAACGCGAGGGCTTCGATGGGAAAAATCTGAAACGAATTTCACGACGAAGACGCAACTGTTGAGACTACGCGTCCAGTGGCGTCAACACGCCTTCCCACTTCTCGTAGAACGCGGTAACGCTGGGCACCTCATCGACCTTGCCGTTAGCTTATTCTTGACGACGTTATGAAGGACTATTGCATGAACAAGTACGAGTCACGAGTTTGTCCAATGTGAGCAACGGTTCAGCTGATCTAGCTACGTCTGACGCTTTAATGGCATCCTTGTAATCTAGGAGGACGTTTCATAACCTTTCAGGTTCGTCTTTGGCTTCCGGCACTGGATCGATTATCTTCAACCACCATTTGCTATTGAAAGGGGTACCCCATAATATTATTTATAAATATGAAAAATAATAAACATTCTGTCGGTTGTTGCGTATTGGATTTCATAACTCATCAAGAAAAGACAAACTCGCAGAATCAATAACAACTTTCCGCGTCACCTCGAGGGAACGTAGACTGTCAGAAAAATCTGGAAACAAAAGGGATACGATCCGTAACTGGATTAGAGAATTGAGAGCGCCCTTCTTCCCAGCAACGATCGTCCCTGTCGTTCTTGGAGCGACAATGGCTTGGAGTCTTGAAGGCCGTTTTGACGCTACATATTTCACGTTGACCCTGATAGCTGCACTGTGCCTGCACGCTGGTACGAACATGATAAACGATTATTTCGATTTCAAAAGCGGATGTGATTTGCATCCCACTTACAAAGAGTTTTGGGCCCCTTTCTTCGGAGGAAGCAGATTGCTCCCAGAAGGTGCGCTCACTCCAAGGGATGTTTATATTGCCTCCGTCTCTTGCTTTGCGCTAAGTGGCATTATTAGCGGTTATCTTGCCATAGAGAAAGGGCCAGTTATCATTCTACTCGGAGTTATTGGTGTTCTCTCAGGCTATCTCTACGTGACCCAGCTAGCCCCCCGAGGAGTAGGCGAGATTTTCGTTGGGCTTAACTTTGGGCCGCTCATGGTGCTTGGGAGCTATTATGTTCAAACTCAGATGATCTCACTCAAGCCTTTAGTCGCTTCAATACCATTAGGATTGCTCATTACGGCTGTTCTCTTAATCAATGAGGTTCCAGACTACGATGCAGATAAGAGTGTGGGAAAAAGTACCCTCGTAGTGCGGCTGGGCAGGAGGAGAGCTGCAAGTGTTTATGGAATTCTTATGCTTTCCTCTTACGGCGCAACACTGTTAGGATCCGCTTTCTCACTAATGCCGATCACTGCGTTACTCGCGTTTTTCACGACTCCGATGGCCCTAAGAGTAGTCTATCTTGCGAGAAAGAACTATGATCATCCGCGCAAATTGATTCCGGCAAATGTAGGTACGATTCTCGTACATCTCTTCACGGGTATACTTCTGTGCAAAGCTTATGTTGTCACGAGATATATAGCGGGCCTGTGAAATAAGGTGTGTTGGTTCTGCAGTATTATCATTCCTACCGAAGGCCGATCTTAATCGCCGGGGATTCTAATGAACAGTGACAACAACTCGGTGATACCATTTTATATCAAGCTGTGTTCGGACAAAGCCGCATACGAGGTTAAGCTGCAACGAAAAATCGACCTCCCAATGGAACATCTAAAACAGCTGTTTGAGACAACAAAGAAATACGAAATAGTCATTTACACGCCGTACATCACGGTCATTAGAAATCAGCACGGAGCAGAAGTGACATTGTCCAAAGATGGAAGAATCCTGATCAAAGAGGTTTTCATTGAAAGCGAAGCGCGAGACATTGCTGAGAAATTACTCTCGATTCTCCTGAATGGGGCGAACAAATGAAGCACTCTTCGAAGCCCGTAAAGAACGGGGCCTATGAGTTAAGCATTTCGAGAAAGGAAAAGGGTGAGGCGGCTTCTTTAGGAAAGGTGGTGTGCTTAGTTTCCGGGGGCATCGATTCACCTGTGGCCGCTTGGTTGACCATTAGGAGAGGTTGCACCCCTGTATTCATCTACTACGACAATTATCCCTTCACCGGTGAGACCACTAAGCGTCGTGCTTTGGACGGCATAAAAGCAGTCAGAAAGTATTCAACCCACCGCCAACTAAAAGTCTACGTAATCCCTCATGGCCCTGATCTGGCAGATATTCTAAGAAATTGTCCAAGAAGGTTGACCTGTATTCTTTGTCGAAGGATGATGTACCGACTGGCTGAGAGAGTGGCAGAATTGGAACATGCTGATGCTATAGTGACAGGAGAGATTATCGGAGAACACGCCAGCCAGACAATGAGAAATCTACGAGTGGAGAACATGGCCGTAGCGGACGTTTGCATCCTGCGTCCATTGATAGCGATGAACAAACAGGATGTGGACGGTTTGGCGAGAAGAATTGGCACATTCCATATCTCAACAAGGCCAGGTCTGTGCTGCAGTGCATCGCCCAAATCGCCTAGAACTCGAGCGACCTTGGACGAGGTTGAGAAAGCAGAAGAAAGATTGGACTTGGAGAACATTATCGAGAGAGACATGAAAGACATCGAAATTCTTGAGGTCTGAATGATGTATCTGCTCTGAACAAGTTAGGGAAATCTGTGTTTTTACGCGGAGTAGGGGCGATGCCCAGCATCGCTTCATGCACGCACAAAAGAGAAAATGTTCTTGTGTCACCAAGAAACTTCTCGAAACCAACTCCTTATCTACTCACAAAGTATCTTGGCACTCACAACATGGAAAACAGACTTCTACGAGAATTGTGGATCATACCGATACGAAGACTACAACGCAATAGCAGACAAAGAAGAATAGACAACAATTTCAGCCTGC
>CAYGAE010000091.1:2383-6612 GCA_964347855.1 uncultured Candidatus Bathyarchaeia archaeon | reverse complement strand
GCTAACGGATCAAGTGATGAGAGATAGATGTTGGTAATACAGAGCTCACCAAAATCACTGAAAATTAAATTTTGAACCTTAAGAGTGAGCAAAAATGAGCAGTTTTGCCTACATAAATAGCTTCACATATATACACACTCACCAAATAAGCTCAAAATGAGCTTTTTTCCAAACGTCCAGAAACATAGTCAAGCTGTCTCTTTCAGGTTTGGCGGATACAGAAGCATCAACGAGATTGACTAACAGTCATCTGACTAACAGTCTTCTCATTGAGTTTCTTGTCTCTGTCTAGCGCGCGGCTCTTGGTATCAAAAGAAAAGTGCCAACGGTTCAACTGGATTTCACCTGAACGGTCATCATTTATGGTGCCGTAGTTGCCAAATCGCCCAGAGACACAGTCAATCCTTTTCTTCTAAAAGAGGTATGCAATCGCATGAGTCAGCAACGGATCTTGGAAAAAGATCCATCGTTGATCAGTTTCTTGTGGAGAAAAAACATATAAATAACATTGTTTGAAATAAAAGGGCAATTCTATTTCACAAGATTCCACCCGGGAAATGGTTTGAATCGTGACTAAGAGAGTTGGCAACCCCTACAAACATCACTACAAGTATGGCAAACAAACGGCACCCATAGACTTTCCAATGTTCAAACAGGTCATAGATAACGGAAAATTTGCTAGCCCGTTACGAGACAAGTCTTTCCTTGCCTTTCTATATTGGTTTGGTGTAAGAAGATCCGAAGCCCTAGAAAGGGTGAAGGAAGACTTCAAGATTAGAGATGGTCTGTTGATCGTGGATTGTCCAGCTAAGAAGGGCGGGGAACGTGAACCACTAGAGGTGCCTGTTGACTTTCCTTTTGTTGATCTTATTGCAAAACAGGTGGAACTAACACGAAGGACCTTAGCTAATCCTACTCGCAGGGTATGGAACATAGACGACGTAACAGCTTGGCGCATAGTCAAACGAGTTATGCCAAAACACTATCCACATTACTTCCGTTTGAACAGGGCCACCAGGTTTTTGGAGGATCCATCCACCACTATTCCAGAGATGAAGGCTTGGTTCGGGTGGAAGAGCACAAAAACTATAGACAAGTATATTGGTTACAGTCGCAGACATATCAAAAGACAAAGGGAACGGTTAGGTCGGGAACTCGAGAGTTAGCGCTTTCGATGGAGATAATATCTACTTCTTGGAATATTAGAATGAAACGAAAATGGACAAAAGCGATGTTCGGAGTGCGCTCCAGAGGCGACGCAAAAGAGGCTTTTATGGCGAGACCGCATTGGTCAAGAAACTTGAAAAGCACCGGTACAAGGCTGTCCGCGTTCCCGTCAGCAATCCAAGTCGCAATCCTCTTCCCGACATCGTCGCCAGACGGAACGAGCATGTATACGCTTTCGAGGTGAAAACCGCGGGGTACTATGCATACTTTTCTAAAGAACAAGCTGACAAGTTGTTTGCTTTCCTCGACCAGTTCATTCCTATTTCTCATCAATTTAAACATGCAGTTTTGGCTGCGCGCTTTGGCAGAAAATGGATCTTTCGCGAACTGGATTGGAACGACTGGCAAAAAGGCATATTGCCTGAAAAAATGAGAATCATGAAGAGAGATAAAGGAAATTTCAACGTGAAAAGCGGAAGAAGATAGGATGTCACTTCAGTTTAACGCCATGTAATCTCCTGACTAAGAAAGTGATGGCTGCACAACTTCAGCCTATTTTTCGTTGCCACAAAAGGGATACGAAATGATATTTGTAGGAGAGGCGAATTTATCTTGAGAAGTGGATGATTATGGGCGAAGAAAAACAGAGGATTCCTCCAAATCAAAGAGTTACTTCGAAATTCCCAGTTTTGCATGAAGGGCCCATACCAAAACCTGATCTAGAAACTTGGGATTTCCTGGTTGAGGGGTTAGTGGACAACCCAATGAAACTAACGTATGCGGCGCTCTTGAAGCTTCCTAAAGACGTGAGCGTAAGCGATTTTCACTGCGTAACTGGATGGAGCAAGCTGGACAACAAATGGGAGGGAGTTGCATTCAAAACTCTCTACGAGTTAGTTAAGCCTTCGAAAGAGGCTAAATATGTGACTGTTGTGGCTGAAGGCGATTATACCACGAGTTTACCCCTTGAAGACTTACTTGACGATGATGTGGTGCTAGCCTACAGACTGGACGACAAGCCTTTGGAGCCCAAACATGGGGGACCATTACGTTTAGTGGTGCCTCAAAAGTATGCCTACAAGAGTGCAAAATGGGTGAGAAAGTTGAAATTCACCAAAGAACAGGAATTAGGTTACTGGGAAAAGCGCGGATACAGCAACACAGCTGATCCATGGAAAGAGGAGAGATATGCATGAGGAAGGTTGAGGACAACACTTCTTTGGCCTTCACGGAATTGCACTGTACGTTAGTAGAGCTACCAGAAGTTTCTTAAATGATTCCAAGCCTAAAAGGGTGAGAATGATGAAACCATCAAAGAAGAGTCTAAAGAGAAGCAAAGAGATAGAGCGCAAAACGCTTCAAGGAATCATTGTAAACCATCGAACAGGACCAAGAACCCAGCGCTCAAAAGAATACATACTTAGATTTCCCAACATCGAAACTTCAGGTAAAGCTGCGCAACTGATAGGCAGGAAGGTTGGATGGCCCACCGGAAAGCGCAAGATTCGAGGGAAGATAACAGCGCTGCATGGCAACAGGGGGCTTGTAAGAGCACGTTTTAGAAAGGGAGTCCCAGGCCAAGCTCTTGGAACCCCCGTTGAAGTCGTTGGATAGTCAAATAGGCTCATCTAACTTATAAGGAAGGCTCCTCTTATGCCTAATTGTTGTAGAAAATCGAAATCAAGTTTCGTAGTTTGAACACAATACTCGCTATAACTCGTCATTTTCCCCAGTCACAGATCAACATTCTGAGAAACTCTTCGAAGATATTTAACAATTTGAATCAATTATGAGCAGGACCTTATGATTTTATCGCGCAAAAATGTCTAACAAAAACCAAAGTATAAATGTCTCTAAAGCAAATGATGAAAGATGCGGGAAAATTCAATCTTACTTGAAACTCACAGTAAAATGCGTTAGTTTTTCTAGGTGTGCAGGGAACTCGTCGAGGAAATTCTGTATCTGCAATATTGGGACTATTGGTGTATCATTGTGAAACTTGAAAGGGCCAGAAATCAATGACAATACAACGGGGACAAGTCGTGCTCTTTTCCAACCGAGTAGCTCTATTTCCTCGTACATAAGAGGCAACGCAGCAGTTAAAGCTTGAGTTCTCTCCACCTGTGCTTCAACAGCTTTCGCAATCGCAGATCTTCCCCAGCCGTGACGCCAGCGCTTACAATCTACGCATATAACTAGAGGTTCTCTTCGGGCGAGAACATCAATTTCCCAACGTCTTCCACCCCACTTGAAACGGAATCGTCTTCTGACTGAGAAGTTATTGACTTCAAAAGCTTCAGCCGCAATGTTTTCAAACTCTGTCCATTCGAGAAACCTGCACACCCTTTCCAAGTCCGCTCCAGACCCAATGGCTTTAATGGCGATGTTGACTCGTTGGTTCGACGAAGCTTGAATTACATTGTCCCGATGCTGGATTAGCCCTTTTTGGTGAAATTTCTTCATTATTTCGTTTCCAACTTGGACAGGGATTCCGGCATCTCTACTAATAAACGTCCCTACGATTGGTCCTGTTTTTGTTAATTTCAGAATAGAGGTGAGAAGCCTTCTTTCGCTGGTCATTTCATTCAGCTATTTAGTCGGGACTATTTTATATTGATAGCCTTGCAAAACAGTGTCTTGAGAGTGTTAGATTGCTGAACAGTTACCTGTCCAAGACAACGAAGTCTAATCAGTTGTATCGTAAAGCCAAGGGTGTTCTTCCCTCCGGAGTAGCTTACATCATACGGCATTTTGAACCCTACCCTTTCTACACTACCCAAGCGAAAGGAAGCAAACTAGTTGATGTCGATGGAAACGAATACATCGACTTCTGGATGGGCCATTGTAGTCTCATCCTTGGTCACAGTCCAACCGACGTTATAAAGAAAGTTGAACAGCAGATCTGGAACGGAACCCAATACGGAACTTGCCATGAACTTGAGATAGCTTTGGCTGGGCAGATTGTGAAAATGGTTCCAAGCGCAGAGATGGTCCGTTTCACCAACTCTGGAACGGAAGCAAACATGTACGCGACCAGACTGGCACGCACCTACACAAAGAAG
>CAYGAE010000091.1:0-2283 GCA_964347855.1 uncultured Candidatus Bathyarchaeia archaeon | reverse complement strand
CCTGGTGGAGGTCAACAGTACTATGGAGTTTTGCCCGACCTCACAGTTATGGGAAAGATAATGGGCGGAGGCTTCCCAATAGGCTCATTTGCTGGCCGTCGAGAAATCATGCAGTATGTTGATTCTCTTCTGTATGAGAGCCCAGAATTTTCTTTTCACGGAGGAACCTTCTCTGCAAACCCCGTCTCAATGACTGCGGGTTTAGCAACACTAAAACTGCTTGAAGACGGACGAATCTTAAGCAAGTTGAACACGCACGGAGACAAACTACGCCAACAACTGTCTGACATATTTGAAAGAAAGAACATAGCTGTCCAAGTAATAGGACTAAGTTCACTCTTCAATACACACTTCACGCACGAAAGGATCAAAGATGTGCACAGCGTCTTTCGAGCCGACCGAAAGAAGTTGGAAGACTATCACATGCAGCTCATCGCCAATGGCATCTTCTTCCTACCAACCAAAATAGGCGCCCTCAGCACAGCTCACACAAATGGAGATATAGAAAAGCTACTTGCAGAAGTCGAAAACTACACCAAAAGAATCTAAGCATAATCGGTAGAAGGTGGGGGGGATGGGATGCAACCATCACTCCAACAAGCAGGTCTGGAAAGAAGCTCTCCTAGTAAATGAGATAGAGGCGCCCTTCAACTTCGAGTTGACTGCACCCTCGTCCCCTCCTTGGAAACTCTCGAACGACGTGCACAGTAGACCCATTCGGTTGAGTTCCGGAAGATTACCCTTAGTCTCAGTAAAGTCTATCGGAACGATTGATAGACCGAAACTCGAAGTGACGCTTAGGTCAAAACGCAAGTTGAGCGAGAAAGATAAGGCAGAGGTCGTCGAGAAGATTTCTCACATTTTCGGATTGTGTTATAACATAAAAGATTTCTATTCTTTAGCTGAGAATGACCCCGTTCTCAGGCAGGCAATACACCACTTCTATGGAATGAGAGGTCCTAGTGAACCCAGCGTCTTTGAAACTATAGTTATCTCCATTCTTGAGCAACAGATCAACCTCAAGTTAGCGGGGCGATTAAGAAAGTGTTTGATCGAAAGATTTGGAGAGGAATTAAAGTTAAACGACCAGACTTATCGTGCCTTCCCTACACCCGAAGACCTAGCAAAGGCTGACATTAGCCAGCTCAAGGCGTGCGGACTGAGCAGATACAAGGCTGGCTACATAATCGAAATTTCCAGGAGCATTGTCAAAGGCGAATTTTTTCCTGAAGAGCTCAGGATACTGTCAAACGAAGAGGCTATGGAGATTCTTATGAAGCTCAAGGGTATAGGAAGATGGTCTGCGGAATACATTCTGGTTCGAGGATTGGGAAGGCCAGTAATTCCAGGAGGGGATTCAGTAGTGCGGAGGACAATTTCAGAATTCTACTTCAACGGCAAAGAGTTGTCTAGCGATGAAGTGAGAAGATTTTCACAACGGTGGGGCAACTATCGAGGTTCAGCTGTGTTCTATCTGCTTTGTGCCTATCGAGAAGGAAAGAGACTCCAACGTTAGGTTCTTTTGAGAATGCTGTTAGATAAACAGGTCTTCTTCTCTCGGTCTTATGAGATCGGTTGCTTTTGCTTTTTCCGACCTTGGGTAGGGGTATCCACGGATGATCGCCACTGGGATTCCTTCGTTCGCTTGTCCAATGACCAGCTCGGCCGCTGAAG
Organism: uncultured Candidatus Bathyarchaeia archaeon; assembly: GCA_964347855.1. Classification (GTDB taxonomy): domain Archaea; phylum Thermoproteota; class Bathyarchaeia; order Bathyarchaeales; family Bathyarchaeaceae; genus CAYGAE01. Next base: position 609 of record CAYGAE010000091.1, on the reverse strand, counting down.
CCAGCTCATCAGCGATAGCGGTTCGTTTCACCTTCAAAGCGTATCCAAACAAATCTCTCTCTCCTCTGCGATCTCGAATCGGATTAATCCCCGCAACCCCTATGGCGATGTTGATTTCACCCTGTCGCAAAGGGCGGCCGTGTGTATCTGAAATGATAACCGCCACATCTTTTCCAGTTAACTCTCTAATTTTGCGCCGTGTTCGCTGTGCGGAGAGATCCGGATTCCTAGGCAGAGGTGCGACAGTTCTTTCTCCTGGAACGTTAGATTTGTCAACTCCGGAGTTGGCGCAGACGAATCCGTGCAATGATTCTGTTATTAATTTCCCATCACCCATTCGAACAATTCCTTTGGACTGCCTAAGAACGACTTCAACAACTGCAGGGTCCTTGTCAAACTGCTGCGCGAAAGTCTTCGCAAAATCTGATGGCTTGACATCGTCGAGGTTTACGACGTTTCCTTCAGCACGTGAAACAACAATATGGCTGACCACGACTACGTCTCCATCTTGTATAGGCGTTCGCTGCTTCTCTGCAGCTCTGCAAATGAGCGTAGCGAGGTCGTCACCTTCACTTATGATGGGCAGGCCTTTCAGACCGATAACTCTAA
>CAYGAE010000090.1:0-6661 GCA_964347855.1 uncultured Candidatus Bathyarchaeia archaeon | reverse complement strand
TAAGAGCCGCAGCCGAGGAATTGAAGCTTCCTCTTCACCTCCAAACATACACAATTGAAGATGTTAAGGATGCTCTCGCCAAAGTCTTGTGGCTAATCGAGGAACCTGATCCAGTAAAGGCCAGCATCGCCCTCCCGCTCTATTGGGCAGCTGAAGCTGCGTCAAAACTAGGATGCAAGGTTATCTTAACTGGTCAAGGAGGCGATGAACTCTTTGGAGGTTACCAAAGGTATCTCAGAATCTATGCGCGATTTGGTGCCGCGAGAGTTCAAGAAGCTATGCACCGTGACATATCCATGACTCATCGTATGAATCTTCAAAGAGACAACAAAGTGTGCGCTTTCCACCAGGTGGAGCTCCGGCTACCATTTATAGATGAAAAAGTAGCGCGTTTTTCTACGAGTCTGCCTGTGAGCCTCAAGATCGAGTCAGCAGAAGACAACTTGCGAAAAAGGGTATTGCGACGAGTAGCTCAAGACCTTGGCATGCCCCTTTTCATCGCGAAGAAACCAAAAAGGGCTATCCAATACACAACTGGTGTGGACAAAGCTCTTCGAAAATTGGCGAGACAGGAAGGTTTAAACCTGCAGGAGTACGTTAGGGAGATTTTCCGAAAAGTGTATCCAAACGTGAGTGTGTGAAAATGAAGAAGACAGCCGTCATATTCACTCCGAAGTATCTAGATCACAAGCCGGGATTTGACCATCCAGAATCGCCTAATCGCCTGAGAGTAATCATGAAAGAGTTGAAAGAGAGCGGTTTCTTTGAGTCGGGAAGATGTTCGCTTGTTGAGGCTGAGCCTGCCCGCATTGGTGACTTGGAGCTCGTTCACGAGACCAACTACATTCGGCTTGTTGAGCGGTACTGCTTGTCTGGTGGTGACCTCCTTGATCTTGGTGACACTGAAGTCTGTCCAGAAAGTTATGAAACAGCTGTTTATGCGGTTGGGGGAGCAATCAAGGCGGTTGACCTTGTCATGGCCAAGGAGTCAGAGAACGCCTTCGCTCTGGTTCGTCCTCCTGGTCATCATGCCGGCCACAATTATGCTATGGGTTTCTGCATCTTCAACAATGTTGCCGTAGCTGCTTTACGTCTTCTTCGCAATTCTAATCTTAAGCGTCTTCTTATTCTCGATGTAGACGCTCATCACGGAAATGCAACTCAGGAAATCTTCTATGAAACCGATAAGGTTCTCTTTATGAGCCTGCATCAAGATCCCACCAGTTTTCCAGGAACAGGCTTCGTAGACGAAATTGGCAAGGGAAAGGGAAAAGGATACACCGTGAACATTCCGCTTCCCTATGGAACTAACGATCAATCCTATTTCAACGCCTTCAACCACATCGTGGTTCCAATCGTCCAGCAATACAAACCGCAGTTCGTATTCCTTTCCGCAGGCTTTGACGGGCACCATACGGATCCGGTTGCAAACCTCTCCCTCTCCTCCTCAACTTATCTCACTATTTTTGAGAAGATGTTGAACTTGGCGTCCAAGTTCTGTATGGGAAAGACTGTGGCAGTTCTGGAGGGTGGTTACAGCCTTAGTTTTCTTGGAAAAATGGCAGCTGGAGCTATTGGGAGGATGGCTGGCATTCCATACACTATTCAAGATAGACGTTCCGTTGCAGCCCCCAAGATACGCAGGCAGGCTGAGAAGACCATAAGAGAGGTTGAACGTACTCAATCCTTTTTTTGGGACCTGTGAACACAGGTTCTTTTCTTTTGCATCAAATGTGAAACAAGAAGCGGGTTATTCAATGATCTCGATGGCGTTGTTGGGACACTGCACTTCACACGCTCGGCAAACAAGGCATTCGTCAAGGTTTACGACAACTGATTTCTCGTCTTTAATTTCAAGCACTTCTACAGGGCAGGTGTCCACGCATGTTCCACATCCATCGCACTTTTCATCGTCGATTTTGATCTCAACCATGTTGGGTCACCATCTTTTTGAATTCTTATCAAGTGAATTGTCCAGAATAAAAACGTTTTTGTGCGTCAGGTCCACATCCGCGCGCACATGTACCTCTATAAATCCGCTGTCGGGCTAACGGATTTCTTCTCGAAGTCTCAGAAGCGCCGAATCAATCGTTGTCTTCGCCCCATCTCTTCTTCGCCTATAACCTTGAAGGAGCCGGCGATAAGCTTCTGCAGATATCTCTCTGCGTCTATATCGCGCCTCAACCCTTCGAATATCCGCTTCCACCCCTTCCAGCTGGGTTTCAGCGACCTCTATCTGCCTCATTATATCAGCGTATCGCGGACCTGCTGTCCGTATCTTCTCTCTTCGACCAGTTAAATCCCGAGACAAGACTGAAAGGCGGCTCTCAAGGCTCCGCTTCCGAACCTTATACCGTCTTCGAGGCATCTTTCCTCTCCGCGCCTGCCGCTCTATCGATTCAAGCTCTCCGAGAATTCTCGTTTTCTCTCTATACCCATCAACGAAGCTTCGAAGGTCTTTTGAAGGAACAGGAATCATTGGAGCTGCTGGCTTAGGCGCCCGCCACAGAGCAGCTATAGCTGCCACAACAGCGGCTAATATTCCAACCCATAGAGTGGGACGGAAGGATGCCCAAAAAACAAGGTGGCTATATGTAAAGTCAAAGTTGAGATCGTGGAACGGCGTAGCGTTGCGAAATACGAAAGTCACGCTTTCTTGAAACACATTCTTCTGAACCCCGTATGGGTTTGTCGATGAGGATTGAAATTCAGCGCCTTCTGGCAGTGATACTGTTACAGTTAGTTTCCGTATCGTCCAGTTGAATTGTTCAAAGAAGGTGAAGGCTAGGTCAAAGTTGCGCCAACCTCGCTGTTCCACATAGTGTTTCCATGGAAGCTTATAGGCCACCGTGAACTTCATTGTTTCATCCTGTTTGACGGCTGACCTCAAACGTATCAACGTATTCTCTCCTTCTGATGTTACTGTAAGATCCGCTGAAACATCCCTTGCGGAAATGTCGTAGGCGTCCCAAGGCAACTGTATTTCTATTTCGGAAAGGACTTCCGCTGCTTCGTTGATCAAGTGATAGAAGTCAGATATGAACATGTTTCCCAACTGGTCTATGACCAGCTCTCGCCTTGTTTCAATTGCTTCAAGCGTAAGGAAGCGTTCGAGTGTGGCGGCTCTAAGGGATGCACTCTCTCGTGTGAATTGTTCCAGAGGGCTCCTGACGTGATTCAATCTGTCACTAGAATTTATGGTAGTCTTGTTGAAATCTTGGGGCCATTCAACAAAGGAAATTTCCAGCGGAGGAAGAGTAACAGTTACGTTGCATACAGAGACGTTTTGAGCTAGACTTGGATATATGGGAACGTCAATATCAAGCACTGTCAGGTTTCGCTGTTCTTCTGGAACATAGGCGGTTGTTGAGGATATGCGGTTTGAGAAGACAAAAACCGCTGTGAAACTGTATGAGTTATCTTTGGTTATTTCTATTTGTTCTGGAAAGAGCACGTTTATCGCATAGAATCCAATTCTTCCTAGTCCAGCATCTAATTCGGGAAGAGGAAACCGTTTATTAGGATTTGAGGTTTCATATGCGAAGGAATAATCCAGACCAGCTTCATACTGAGAAGGGAATCCAATCAAAAAGTCTTTCAACGTCGCTGGTTGCTCACCTGTTTTCAGTGATAGTTGGACGGTGTCATTGATGACAACTAATCCTCCTCCTTGGATTTGGATGGTATGCTCCAATTGAATATCTAACGAATCCAATCCATTTGTTTCAGCGTAAATCGTCACAGTGTTTGTATACAGCGGGGCTATGGCTAATAAAAGAAGAGAGAAGCCGAGCATAAGTGATGACCATGTTCCTTTCAAATTGGGCACCGCGCTACCGCATGAGTTCTTTGGTTAGTTTTGCGTATTTATTCTTGATCACCTTTATTTATTTTTAGAACCCTGTCAAGTGTCTATCTTTGAAACAAATATGCCGTTTGCTTTTCAGGCTGATTTTGCTTCTAGCAATCCGCTCGAAGTCAGAATTTATTGTTCAGAGCCAGGATGCGCCCCCACGAACCCTCATCACTCCTAGAGGAGGCCTTGTTTGAAGTAGTAGCCCTCTTCTTTCTTTGATCCAAAGCTTCTCACGCCCTTCTCCTTTAGCTGTTTCCTAAGTCTCTCAGCATATTCTCGGCTAATTCCTCCTTTCCCCTCCATATAGCTGATAATTTCTTCTGCCTGCTCTCTGTTGTCGCATCGGCGGATGAAGTCGACCACATCTGGCATATAGCCGGCAAACTTCTTTGAAGAAGCACTTTCTCCAGTTTGAGTGTCTGTTCGAACCGAGCTTATCGGTATCCTGTGTTCTCCAGCCTCCAGTTCCTCTGCGAGGTGAGAAAACATTTTTCTGAACTTCTTCTTGTCCATTTCCATTCCGCTTAGCCTCACAGGCGGGCAACTGCCTCTTTCCGTGCACGCTCGTTTTCTTCTATCAGAAAACGTCTATTTAAACCGATATGAATGTGATCCCAAGGCAAAGCTTCATCCACCTCTTTCCTTTGCGTGTACTTATCTAGCAAAACTTCACTCTCTCTCAACGCACGCCGCCAAGCGCCGAGACCCCCACCGTAACGCGTTGCAAGCTCCACAACCCTTCCAACCTTTCGGTCACCACGAGCAAGGAATGCTTGGATCTTGGCGTAGCGAGGATCCAAACGGCTTATCCTGAACCGTCGGTCTCCTCTAAGCCGCTTCCTCACTGAACGTAAACATCTCCTGATGTAGGGAAGTGGCGCGAAGCCTTCCCACTGAAACGGCGTGTGAGGCTTCGGAATGAGAGGATTGATGCTGAGGTGCACTGCCTGAGGTCCATAGCCGAGATCGGCAATGCGTTTCGACAACCGCGAGATTGCGTCGATATCCTCAGGTTTTTCTCCAGGTAAGCCTGTTACAAAGTAGAGTTTCAGGCGTTTAACTCCGTGTTCTAAAAGCGTTTTGGCGGCGTCGATTATTTGGCCGTCATCTATGGTCTTGTTAATGATGGTACGCATATGTGGACTCGGACCATCAGGGGCTAGGGATATCCTCCTTTGTCTTCCCCTAACCAACGATTTAGCTAGTCGCTCAGTGACCGCTGCTGGCATTATTGAAGGGATAGAAAGCTCTAGCCCACGTGAAACAATTGATTCGCAAACATCTTCAAGCCTAGAATGGTCGGATAGACCTGATCCGATGAGTGAAACTTTTTTCACTTGCGTGTAACGTATGCCTTGGTCTAATATCTCTTCGATTTTCGCTAGACTTCTCTCTCGCTTTGGATATCCAATGTGCCCGATGAGGCAGAAGCGGCAGCATCGACTGCACCCTCGAACAGCTTCGATGGAGAAGGTTTTCCCGAAGACCGGCATGTAGCGGCTTCGCTGGTCAACCAGGGGGACTTGTTGTGCCACCGGAAAAGGAGCTTCGTTGAGGTCCTTTACCCATGCACGATTCACAGGATTCGAAACGGCAGACACATACACTCCTTTCAAGTCAGCGAACTCTTCGATTCGCTTCGCTGGCTTTTCAAACTCCTTGATGCGATCTATCAAAGGATCTAGAATAGCTTCAGCTTCACCAATGGTAAACAAGTCAACGTATTCGGCGAGAGGTTCAGGGTTTTCTATCGCGCACGGTCCGCCAGCGACAACTAGAGGATCTGTCGGGGTTCGATCATTTCTTCTCGGTGGCACATTGGACTCCTGCAGCATGCGGATTAGGTTCACGTAGTCCTGTTCATACTGCAGAGTGAACGCAACCACGTCAAAATCTTTGAGAAGTCGGTTGGATTCGATGCTTCGAAGGGGTTCTGTGCGAGTGGGGACAAAAAATCTTTCACAAGCTAAGTCTTCTCGTGCGTTCAACAAAGCATACAATAACCTGATAGTCATGCCGGTCATGCCAGTCCGGTAGACGTTGGGATAGCAAAGCGCGATCGTCAGGTCTACCCTTCTCCAGTCCTTCTTGATGACGTTGAGTTCAGGCACGAAAATCATTCGAGTCCCAACTGAGAATGTGTGCTGATTGCCATTAAACGTTGTCTTAGATAACTCAGATTTGGCTACGCGTTGTTTTCATGCAGAAGCGCACACACAGTCTATATACTAGAGGGGCCTTCCAACCTTTTGTTGCATCATTCTTTGTTGCCTTCTTCTCCTTTCTGCCAAGAGTCTTCGTTTTTCCAGCTTGGGAATTCCATGAGCCTGCAGTCTCAAATCCGCTCCAGTGCAGGGCTGAGTTTGCGCGCTTCATGAGGCTCATCTTTTGCCCAATTGATGCAGATATTACCTTTCCCCGAAAAGTAGAGAACGTGTGCGCGCGGGGAAAGTGGAGGCGAAAGGCGGTAAAGAGGCCGCCTCTGCATCATTTCTAGGCATCCCCTACTGTGCGCGCTTGTGGGTAATGATAGTGAAGCAGGTGCCACACACGTAGAAGTTCCTTTCCACTTTGTCTTGTTCCGCTTTGTCTATGTAGCCTCCGCATTTTGGACAAGCCAACTTGGCCATTCTCGACCCCCTAGATTCTTTGCGTACGCGCGTGAGAAGGCAAAGCATGACGTAGGTCATATTTAAGTCTTTCTTTAAATGCGTGCGCATGAGCCAGATTTGCTGCAAGATTTGACTCTGTTTAACCCAGTAATGTAGAAAAGCCGGTGGTGAATGTCACACCGAAGTGACCTTC
>CAYGAE010000089.1:0-6854 GCA_964347855.1 uncultured Candidatus Bathyarchaeia archaeon | reverse complement strand
GATCGACGGTGAACAACTCTACCGCAAGGTCAAGTGAGACCGTCGCGTAAATGTTACAAATTGCATCGTAAATCTATAAATACGAGTCTGCAGTTTCATTCTGAAGTTGGAGGGCCTGTGTTGCCTGCGATTGAGGTTGGGAGGATCTGCGTGAAAATTGCTGGTCGTGAGGCGGGTAGGCGATGTGTAATCGTTGATATTATTGACAAGAATTTTGTTCTTCTGACCGGCCCGTTGAAGGTTTCTGGGGTGAAGCGTCGGAGAGTAAACGTGAGTCACATTGAACCAACTGAGGTTAAGATCGATATCAAGCGCGGAGCAACTGATGAAGACGTGGCTGACGCGTTGAAGGCGGCTGGCAGGCTTAAGGAGATGGCTACCATTGTCAAGCCTTCTCTTTCCTGATGTGGTCTTTCTCGCGTGCGCCGAAACCCTTTTGAGCCCCGTTATCGAATACACTGAAAACACAGGCGGGTGAGTGGGCTCCTCCCACCCGTTCCGCCATAGAAACCCCGGTGTAGGGAGGTGAACAACTGAACACTAGAGATCTGAGTTTAGCAGTGGCTTTTGCAGGCTTGTATTCAATTATTCTCGTTGCTTTGGCTCCGATATCATTTGGACCGGTTCAACTTCGTGTTGCCGATTGCCTGATTCCACTAGCAGCGTTGTTCGGCGGGCCAGTGATTGCTGGCGTAACAGTTGGGTGCTTCTTGGGCAATGCATACTTCTGGCTTGGACCCTATGATGTCATCCTAGGACCGATCGCTAACTTGATCGCATCAACGCTAGTCTTCCTACTTAGACGACGACAATTCTTGGCTTGTGTTGCGGGTTCTTTGCCAATCGGAGTAATTGTGGGCGGCTACCTTTGGCTGTTCTTTCCGCCACCATCTATCTTTGGTCTAAACATCCCGGTATGGGGCGCTATGATCGCAAGTATCACTGTTAGTACCTTGGTCGCCATGGCAATAATTGGCTATACTTTACTTAAAGCATTAAGCAGACCAACCATGATCAACCCACTGAAATCACGCGGAGTGAAAGTCTATTCTGAAGACTAGGCGCAAGCAAACTCAATACCCAGAATACAATCAAAAACGTAAGAAACAAATCCTTGTACATTCTGGATGCGCGCGCATAGCACTGTGAATCTCTGCGTTTCAACAACCGTCAATGAACTGATTCTAATGGATACAAGCAGCATTTTCCTCTTCGAGTTTCCAAGTTTTCTCTGGATCATCATACCGCCCTTTGCCGCCTACGAGAGGATCGTTGCACTGCTCGGCTCCGTGGCGCTGATAAAGGCTTTGACAAGATGCGCGGGTATACCGACAGAAAAATGATACAGAAAATACTACCATGACTGTTTATATCAACGATTTGACTCATGTAAAAGTAGTAGCGAGAACTCAGTGAGTGCGTTGAAAAAGATCAAGATAAAGCGGTATCCTCCCCTAAACTTTCCAACAGATTCCAAATCTCTGAAGGAAATTATAGCGGTTCCGTTCATCTCTAAGAGAGAAAGAGAGCTGCTTATGCTCTACAAAGCCAATCCAAATCATCCATTGATCATAGAAGAGTGCTCCGAAATCGTAGAAATCGAGGTAAATGACAAAGCCTTCAAAGAACTAACCTGGTTGTTCAAAAAATACCGCATACCCTTCAAACCCATCGAAGAAGGATTAGAAGTCAAACACATTAAAGCCAAGTGCCGGAAATAGCATCCACATAAAAGGTTCAAGCGCGCGCACATTCTGATGTGAACTCGACGAATCAGCAATTAGGTAAAGATTGATTTTTCACATGAATCGTTCAAGCTTTGTTAACCCTATGATCTCGTCGAAATCAAGGCCCATTGCGTCCAAAACCTGATCAAAGGTTGAACGTAGGAATCCCACATATTTGTCAACATCAATCTCACTATCAGAGGCAAGCTGCACAGGTTTCACATGAGGCTCTTTAACAACCTTGACGAAACGGATGATATCCCCCGCCTTTATCTCATATCCTCTCTTCATAAGCAGAGACGCAGCCTTGACATGTTGAGGCGTAGTTTTCGTATAGCTTTCCGGGGTCTTCCCCAGGACCACTTCGAAGGCCAGGTCATCAAGTGCTGCCCACTTACGGTTTCTTAACATCGAATAGCAGTTTAGTATGATTCTTCGGATATCCCGTTTGGCTTCATCAAAATCTCCCGGAGATTTGACCTGTGCCAGCCGGTCTTCCATCTGGTCAAAGGAGTCTGTTATAAACTCAGGGATATGCCTCTTCTTTCCCGTCATACCCTTGACGTCAACGCTTCCGTCTGGTAAGACCCCGAGGTAATTCTTCTTCCTTGAACTGAAAACTGAGTAGCGGTAGACCTTGTCTACGTCCAACTCCATCTCCAGCTCAGTCTTAGACCACCTAGCCAAGGAGTCTATCTGCATTTGAGAGGGGTCTTTGAGGAAGAGACTGTCAGTGTCACCATAAATTACGTCGATTCCTAGCTCTCTAGCTTTGCCTATCGTTTCAGTTATGACATGTCTCCCTATAGCTGCGGTGGCTTCAGCTACTGGAGGGCAGTAAAGATCGAAGGATTCCGCGCCAAAGACGCCATAACTGGCGTTAAGAATCACTTTTAACGCGCTTTGTATAACATCGTACCAGCTTCTCAACTCTTTAGGCAACGACTTGTCTTTGGATTTCGGCTTGTACCACCTAACTCTCAAGTCTCTGAGAGCGCCGATGAGCAGGCTTTCGAGGGCTTTGTGTCTCTTGCAGACCCAGTGAGGAGTTTCAGGAACTAGGTTGTCTTTACACTCATCATGAGTGCAAAGAATAGACTGGTAACCCAAGTTGTAAACTTTAATTATGGACGGATACAAGCTGGCGAAATCCATGACCGCCACATTGAAGTGCACTCCAGGCACCGGCGGAACAACGATGGCTCCTTTGTACTTTTTCCCCTTTATGATAGCCTTAGTGGCAGTGGCTCCTTTAAGGGCGATGATGTCTTCCGCGTTCGGAATGAGCAGGTTTCTTCGGCGATGTTCAAAATGGAGGAAGTTTCGGATCCATCTTGAAACTCCCTGTCGACTGACGTCTTCCATGGGCATGCGGCTGATTCTTGTTAGGGCTAGGATTAGTTTCATGACGAGGTCTTCGTTGAAAGCTGTGAGTTTGAAGGCGATTTCAGCGTCTCTTAGGCAGTATTGGGCGAGTTCGTTGTAGGTTAGTTCTGACATGGGCTTGTGCAGTTCAATTTTTGAGAGTGCTAGGAGGGCTTTGCCGACGCTTTCTAGGGTTACGTCTCGATACTTCTGATTAAACGCGTAAATCTGGATTGATCTGTTGAAGAAGAACTTGTAGAGGTCTATGTGAATTCCATTCTTGAGGAGACAGACTCTTCTTCCCCGCTCTATAGGGATCCGTTTTCTTCTCAAGCCTAGCTTCTCTGCTCTATTAGATAGATATCGGAGATCGAAGTCGTCACCGTTGAAGGTTATAACGAAAGGATAATCCCAGAGCGCTCTGAAAACTTCAAGAATCAACTTCTCTTCAGAATCGTAATATTCAATCTTTACGTCAGAAGGCAGTCTCTGCTTACCCGCCTCAACGCCTTCCCGCTTCAAGAGTAATGCCCTTTTTTCTCCACTGGACTCCATGAATGAGGTACAGATAACTGGCTGTTCAGCTTCGCGAGGGTCTGGAACACGCTCTGTCTTGACGCCTTCACGTACTACTACAGGTGGCAGAACTTCGATATCGAAGGCTATCCTCTTAAACTTGGGCGCTTTATACTCGAGCAGTCTAGTCCACGTTGCTATATTCTGCAGGAAATCTGGGGGTTCGTCTGCAAACAAACCTAGAATTTCTTTAACGGTCTTCTCGGAGCGCTCATACTCAACTCTAGCGAGTTCTCCATCTTCAATCTTGTAGACCATTCCAGGTGCCAATTGGCGGTCGTAAATGTAGCACTGATAATATTTGATCTTGGCTTCCCAGATCTTTGCCTGGTCTTCTAGGCCAGTCAGTTTAGAATACTCTTCAGGGATAATATCCCGCAGACAACCACTAGGGCGCCCACCTATCGCCAAAGGGTCTGTACCCACAACCTTCGTCACAGTGATCTCCCGATCAAGGAGGGGGTCATACTTCCTCACGGTCTCAAAATGATCAAATCCCGGATGCAACTTTAGACGATTGATCTTTTCAAGGTCGTTGGGCTGGAGGTTAGTGAGGCAGTAGGGTTTGTGTCCCGTTGTATCATACCAGAAAAAGATCCCCTCGGACTCTGGCTCGTACAGTTTGATGCATGCTAGTCTCCGCTTTCCGTCATAGGTGGCTGACACGAAATATGATGGAGGCAAGTCTTGTGGAGCAGTCGCTGGCTGGAAAGAAGCTTTGCTCTTTTTCGTAGGCTGTCTTTCCTCCGCAGGCGATTGAGTCTGCTCCTCTTCAGCCGCGTCGACAGCTGAAAAAAAGTCGTCCAGACGTCTTTTCATATTGTTATTATCCCATCAAGCGTGCATGAGCACTCTGGAGCACTAACTATTCTGCGGGTTCTTTTATCTTTTAGCCTTCGTCATCAAGTATTTTATAAAACGTCTAGTTTCATCCTTATCGAGGAGACGCCTTGTTGAAAGCTGCTTGGACTCTCGCTATCGAAGCGTTGAGTTGGATAGAGTTGAAGGGATTAGGTGAACGTTCAGCCTTGAACAAGGCAGCCAAGCAACTCGGTATAAAAAACTCCAAGGTTATCGGGCTGGCACACAAAATGGTGTTTGAAGCAGTTCGCAGAAAGAATCTTATTGATTTTGTCCTGAACTCTGCCCTAAAGCCCCAGTCGCTCAATGACTTCAGGCTTGGGTTGAGGGCGTTCCTCCGTCTGTATGTGTATCAAACTAGACTGGAAGAGGGTGGTTTTGAGAAGGCCGTTAGCATAGCCCGTTTAGGACGTTCGATCTTGGGCTGGCGTGAATTGCACCAAGTCGAAGAGACGCTCGGTAAGACATTGAATACCCCGTATGATCGTCTTCTGCAAGGGTTTGGTGACGACAAGAAGACGGCTCTACTGACCTTTCATCCCACATGGTTTGTAAACTATTGTTTTCGATTGTTGGGGAGAGATAACGGTTTAAGATATTTAGAGAATGCCGCCGAAATCCCACCGACCTACATAAGACTGAACACCTTGAAAGCGGCGGAGAAACCCCTGCTCAAGAGAATAGAAGAAGATCATGTAACTCTTGAAAAAGTCCCTCACCTCAGACACGCCTATAAAGTGATTACGAGTCAAAACCTTCTAACAAGAATAAGAAGCTTCCATAATGGAGATTTCTACATTCAAGACAAAGCCAGCTGTCTCGCAGCCGAGATCACAAACCCCCGAGCCGGCGAAACAGTGCTCGACGTTTGCGCTGCGCCCGGAGCAAAAACAACCTATCTGGCTCAACTGATGAAAAACAGAGGCATGATCTATTCCATCGACTACTCAAAGAGAAGAATGGCTATTTGGAAACGAGAGACAAACCGCATGGGGGTCAAGATCGCCACGCCCATCGTGGCCGACGCGTGCAATCCACTGCCTGTAAATCTTTCTCCTGATGTAGTGATTTTGGATCCTCCTTGCACAAGCACTGGGGTCTTTAACAAGACGCCCTCCGCCAAGTGGAGACTCACCAAGAGGTCGATACTCGGTATGGCTAAAATTCAATGGGAGATGATGAACCAGTGTGCAGAGGTTGTGAAGGATGGTGGCTTTATGGTTTATTCCACATGCAGCATTACCTTGGAAGAGAATGAAATGTTGATAGAACGATTCCTGAAGTGGCACCCAGAGTTCACACTAGTGGCGACTTCCCCGAGAATAGGCTTACCCGGATTTCGAGGGCAAGCAGAGTGCCAACGACTATATCCGTATATCCATGAAAGCAACGGTTTTTTCCTGGCCAAACTTTTGAAGGAATCTTAGACTAGCGTCTTTCGTGATTTTTCTATGTGGCACAACGCTTCGAATATGATCTTCGCGGCTTGCACCGAAGTTACACCCTGATCGTAGTGGGGCGTAACTTCAACCAAATCGAAGGCTGTAATACGTCTATCGCAAACGTTCGATAGGATGTCGAGAAACGTGTGCATACTCAGTCCGTCAGGCTCCGGATTTTGAACTGCTGGAGCATAGGCAGGGTCCAGAACATCCACGTCTATGGTTAAATAGATTCTTTCACAGTCACTGAGGGTATTCTTCATCGTTCTTACACTATTCAGAACGCCATCTTTTCTGATCCTTTGGACAGTCAAAAACTGAATGCCAGATTTCTCTGCATAGTCGAGTTCTTCCTTGGAGACAGCACGGGTGCCAATTTCCAGAATTTCAGGAGGGTTGACTCGCTCTTTGATTCGACGCATGAACGTGGCGTGAGACATGGCATTGCCCATATATTCGTTGCGAATATCCAGATGAGCGTCAAAGCTTACGATGGCATCATTCTTGCCCACAGCCTGCATCATTCCTAACGTTATGGTATGCTCTCCCCCTATGACCACAGGTGTCTTCTCCGCGTCGGACAGCTCTTTTGCAACTAACTCCAAGCGTTTTAGGGTCTCGTCGACTGTGCCAGCTACGTGGAGATCGCCCAAGTCATGAATTCTGAAGTCTTCAAGGTCTAAGCCGGTTCTGATACTGTAGGTTTCGATGTTGAGGGACGCTTCTCTGATAGCAGTGGGTGCGAATCTGGCTCCAGGACGATAAGTGCAGGTCCAGTCGAAGGGCACCCCTAAAACCACGTATTCCGCCTCCTCGAACTTGGTTTGGACTCCACCGAAAACTGAAGCTGGAGACACAAAGAGTTCGTAATAACTCATGTTTA
>CAYGAE010000088.1:0-6885 GCA_964347855.1 uncultured Candidatus Bathyarchaeia archaeon | reverse complement strand
ATCTGTTGTTCATCTCAACAAATGACAGGTGTGTTCCACTTTTCGCAAGTGTTGACAGTCGTCGACTAATCAGGCTGATAGCATCACTCAAGATCTTCCCGTTGTCAAACCTAGATGTTATCTCCGCCAGTCTTTCTTTGCTTTCTACACTCAGCTTGTCGACAATTTTTGTCAAAGCGGGCATGGCTCTGACGATGTTATCAACGATCGTAATGGTAGCCAACTGGGCCGTTCTTGATAGAGGATTAAGATCAATGGCTATCACCTTCTTCCCCATATTTACAAGTGCTTCACTCCTGTCTCCATCCTCTAGCGGGACCAGTACTACATCGGCAATAAGTATGCCTTTTGGGTCCACTCTCCTCCGTTCACTGCCAATCTCATCTATTTCAGCGGACGCGTCTTCACCAACACCTAAGACTTTCGTTGCTCCTGCTTCTCTGAGCACTTTTTCGATGGCTTGTTCTCTCTTGGTGGAACGATAAAAGAGATTAACCTCAATTTTGGCCTCTGTAATCCTGGCAAGTCTTACTATATCCGTGGCTACCAGTGCAGCGGTGTTTCCGTTTACCGAAATCACAGGGTATTCGGACATCAGTAGCATCGCTGCGGCAGCCTCCAGGGCTCTGATGGCAAAGTTGGCCGTTTTTTCTCCAAGTAGGTAATCGAAGGCTTCTCCTCTACCATGAGCTATGAGCCCGGCTTGGGCCACAACTCCCTTGTCAAAAAATTCCACTAACCGTTTCCTGTGTTTCAGAGATTTAGCTCTTGGGTGTTCTGTGGAAATTTTCACTTCGTTAGTCAAGGAATCGCGCTCCAAGGAAGTCTATTTCGCTGACGATTATGCTGTGGTCTGAGAGAGCAAACTTGCGGAAAATCTTAAAGAGTCTCTTAACTTTGTGCCTCCGTATAAGCGAGAATACGGACTCTCCAAGCATTGCCATGCTACATCTTAGATCTTCATTGTCCGTCTCACGGAGGATTTCCCGAATCCTTGGAGAAATCAGTCCAACATGTTCTGCGAATTCACGGGAGAGATTCATAAACATGTCTGGTTTTGGCTCCCTAATCAGCTGATCTAGAAGTTTTCCGCCAAACTCGTTTATTGGTTGTCGGAGTTCCTTGTCAACCAACACGTTTCTCGTTGAGATGGGCCCGAAACTTAGGCTTGCCACAACGTAATCGTTCCCCACGGGTATGTTTCTCACTTCGCCTACGCCTGGAGCACCAGGTTTTGTTCTTATCTCCAAACCTCCAGAAGCTTCAGCGATGACGGTTCCAAGCCCAGTTCTACATTTAATTTCAGCGGTGTGGGCGATTTGGGCTGCTTCAGTAGGGGAAAAGCCTGAACCCAGAGCCTCGTTGAGGGCTAGCGCTAGGCTTAGTGCACCGGCTCCGCTGGATCCGAAGCCTGATCCTATCGGAATCTTAACATCGTGGTCAACGATCATTTCGTAGTTTTCGTGAGCACTGGAGAGGAAGGTGTTTATAACATGCTCCGACACTTTGGCGGACCTTGTGGATTTGCCGTTTATCTTGATTTTGAGAGAGTTTCTTGGAGAGTCTCTTATGTGGACTGTGGTTGTGACTCCTTTGGTTATGGAGATGCCTGCTCCCCAAGAGCCGTTTCTTAGGGGATCTTCTGATTGGTCGTGTATCCGGAAGATACCCGTTATGTGTCCTGGGGAGAATGCGGTGTACCCTCTCATGTCTACGTCACATTTTTGTGTGACCGTCCAACGTTTTGTTGGTAAATAAGAATTTTGTATGGATTGTTTAGACGTCTTTGGATGTTCACGTGTTTATTGGCGAGCATAAAGCTTAAGGGTGATGGGATTGTTTTTGTGCATACGCTGTTTATTGAGTGGTGAGACTGATTTGGGTTCTGATAAAACGGAGGAGACCTTGGAGGAGAGAAAAGCTCGGGTTTTGATGAAGCTGCGAGGCTATAGGTTGGTGAAGCGAGAGGAGTTGAAGAATGTGATTAGTTTTTTGGTTAGTGCTCCTAGAGTCAAGGAGAAGTTGTTGTTATGGTGTGTGCCAACTGTGGGGACGGTTGGTGTTGCGTATGTTAATCAGTTGAAGAAGGCTATGAAGGAGGTTGGGGTGGAGACAGGGATTATTGTGTCGAGTGGGCGTTATACGGCGGCGGCCAAAGTTAAGGCTCGGAAAGGTGAGATTGAGTTGGTGCCGAGGATTTTTCCTGCTTTCGATATCTTTAAGCATGATTTGGTGCCGACGCATGAGATTTTGCCGCAGGAGGAGCGGGAGAAGTTGTTGGCTGAGTTTAGGGTTGAAGCTTTTCAGTTGCCTTTGATTAGAGCTTCTGATCCTGCCGTGAGAGCTATTGGTGCTAAGCCGGGGGATGTTGTTAGGGTTGTGAGGGAGAGTGCGACTGCGGGGCGGTATGTGGCGTACCGCTATGTTGTTGAAGGGTAGTCTCTGCAAATGTGTGCGCGTGTGTCAGCCTGTTCTAGGTCTAGACCTTCTACATGCAGCAACTAGGCTGCGCGTATGATTCGGCGCTACTCTTTTGCGATCATGACTTCTGTGGCTTTTATTACAGCCTGCGCTTTGTCGCCAGGTTTGAGGTTCAGCTCTTCTGTGGCTTCTTTTGATATAATGGCTGTTATCGTTGTGGGCGCTTGGATTTCTACTCTTATTTTTGCCGTGATTACGCCTGTTTCGACGCTTTTTATGGTTCCTGTCAACCTGTTGCGGGCGCTTATTTTCAATCCTATTGCCTCCCAGTATGTTTTGTCTGTTAGTATCTCACCCAGGTAGCTTTCTACGCGTTTGTATTCTTTTAGGAGTTGTTTGCCTAGGGGCGTTAGCTTGGCGCCTCCTCCGCCTTTTTTTCCGCCTTTGTGTGTGGTGACTATTGGCGCTTGTAGGGTTTTTTCTATTTTGGCTAGGTAGTTCCATACGTATTTGTACGACATGCCTAGCGCTAGGGCTGTTTTTGTTATGGATTGTGTAGTCTTTATGGTTTGAAGGATGGTGGCTCCGCCTTTTCCTATGAGGGGTTTTCCTTTGTGTTCTAGCCAGACTTTGCATTGGGGTGCGTGTTCTTCACGGGTGAGCATACCAAATCTAATCTAGTACCTCCGTAGAAATAAAGTGCTTTCCTAGAGGAATGAATGCTGGTGTAACGTTCAAATTCGAAGTCAAACGTGCACAGATACCTTTATGTATTTACGGTTGCTCTGTCGATATATCCAGCTAAACATAACGGAGGAATCAGATGAAAAAGACTAACTTGTTATGGATTATTGCCCTAATCATCGTCGGAGTGGGTTCAGTTGCTGGAACTGCAGTCTACATTCAAGCCTTCTCCAAAGAGAGACTTATGGTCTCCACCACTACCAGTCTTTTTGATACTGGTCTCTTAGACGCAATTGAAGACGAATTCGAGTCCAAATATCCGATCGACCTCAACTTCATTTCAGTGGGTACAGGTTTAGCCATAACCCACGCACAGAGAGGCGATGCAGACCTCATCCTAGTCCACTCCCCAACTCAGGAACACCAATTCTTGATAAAAGGTTACGGACTTTGCAGAAAGGTCATAGCCTATAACTACTTCGCCATCGTAGGACCCGAGGAAGACCCAGCAGAAATCAACGGACTAGTCGATACTAGTCAAGCCTTGTCCAAGATTCTTGATGCAGGAAGAAACCAGCAAGCATCATGGATATCAAGAGGAGATGACTCAGGCACCCACACAAAAGAAAAACAACTCTGGACAAAACTAGGCTACAACCCCGAAACCATCCTCTACGAAGACTGGTACGAAGAAGCCAGCGCAGGCATGGGCGGAACACTGAAATACGCCAGTCAACGTCAAGCCTACACCCTCACCGACATGGGCACATACCTAGCATACCAACAAGAAGGCATCATCAACTTGAAACCTCATGTAACCCAAGGAGAACAACTCCTCAACGTTTACAGCGCCATAGCCACAAACAAGACACTTCACCCAAACGTCAACTTCGACACAGCCATAATCTTCATCAAGTACCTAATCTCCCCAGAAGGGCAGCAAATCATCGCAGACTACGGAAAAGACCAATACGGACAAAGCCTCTTCAACCCAGCCGTCCAGCTCCTAAAACAAAACATCGACCCCACCACAGTCCAATGGATAAGAAACTACGCTTTCTTCGACGGCTACGAGTGCCCACCACAATATCGCGACGACCACCCAGAACTATACCAATAAACCATAAGGGGCAAGAACAAATGTCTGAAATCCTAGACATCACCTTAAGAACCATCCATATATCCGCCACAGCCACCCTACTCGCAACACTATGGAGTATCCCCACCGCAACACTCATAGCCCTAAAAAACTTCCCAACCAAACAACTCATAAAAAGCATATTCAACGCTCTCATGGGCATGCCCACAGTAGCCCTAGGATTAATCCTCTACCTCCTCCTATCCTCAACAGGACCATTAGGCTTCACAAACATACTCTTCACACCCATAGCTATAATCATCGGACAAGCTCTCCTAATCACACCCATCCTCATCAGCCTCACAACCAACGCAGTAGAATCCATAGACCCAGAAATCAGAGATCTGGCTAGGACATTAGGCGCCTCAGAAACCGAAACCAGCCTAACCATCCTCGCAGAAGCAAAAACAGGCGTCATCCTAGCCCTCATAGCCAGCTTCACAAGAGCCTTTGCAGAACTCGGCGTAGCCCTATCAGTAGGCGCCAACCTAAGAGGCGAAACACGCATCCTAACAACAGCCATAGCCATGGAAGTCCAAAGAGGCCAAATACAACACAGCCTCACCCTAACCACCATCCTCCTCACCATAATCCTAGCCAGCACGATAACAACAAACCTTCTCCAAACAAGGAGGAAAAAAACATGACAGCTCTAATAGAACTCCAAAACCTAACAAAACAATACGGCGATATAACCGCACTACAAAACATAAACCTCCAAATCAAAAACGGGGAAACCCTTACGCTGATGGGGCCTAACGGCTCCGGCAAAACCACCATGCTCAAAATCATGGCAGGACTGGACACACCGACAAACGGGGAACTCTACTTCAACGGCACAAAAATCAACGACAAGAACAGAAAACAGGTCCGCAACCACGCCACCATGGTCTTCCAAAAGACCGCCCTCTTCAACACAACCGTTTACAAGAACATCGCTTACGGTCTCAAAACACGGGGGTTCAGCAAAGAAGAAATCGACCACAACGTAGCTCAAGCCCTAGAAACAGTAAAACTTGAAGGCTCCGAAAAACGACATGCAAAACAACTCTCTGGCGGAGAACAACAACGAGTATCACTAGCCAGAGCCTTAGCCCTAAACACACCGCTCCTCCTCCTAGATGAACCCACAGCAAATCTAGATCCCACAACCGTATCCATCATAGAAGAAACCATCACCCACATAAACCAACAAAACAAAACCACCATAATCATAGCCACTCATAACATCTTCCAAGCCCGAACCATCACAAAAAGAGCCGCCCTCCTCCTCCAAGGCAGAATAGCCCAAACCGGAACCATCGAAGAAATATTTCAAACCCCATCTCTTACCCTAGCAGGCTTTGCAAGACTGGAAAACGTCTTCACCGGCACCTCTCAGCCTCTCAAAGAAGGCACCTCCCTCGTAGACATCGGCAACAACGTCCAAATCGAAACAGCAACAAACAGGACCGGAAGAGTCACAACCTACATACGCCCACAAGACATAATCGTCTCAAGAAAACCAATAAAATCCAGTGCTAGAAACGTCTTCAAAGGAAAAATAACTGAAATCTCAGACCAAGAGTCTATAGTCAAACTGAAGATAAACGCTAGAAAGGAATTCTTAGTCCAAATCACAAAACGATCCTTCACCGAAATCAACCTCAACCTCGATACCACAGTATATCTGGCCTTCAAAGCCTCATCGGTTCACATGATCTAACCAGCGCCCGCGCGTCCGGTCTCAGTTTTCATGCCTTCTTTCCGAAGCTCGTAAAGAATGACAAGGCTCTCACCAACTGGGATACCCATTTTTGTAGCCAACTCCTGCGGAGTTATGTCTGGTTGCTCATGAAGAATAGTATCCCTCGCGTAGGCTTTGTGATGCGGATACATAACCATGGCCTGAACAGTCTCTACAAGAACCGACCAAAGAGGATTGTTCACATACTCTTCAAGACTCATAATAAACGCGCTCTCTCAAATTGTAACACCCTTCACACTGAAATGGTTTCCTATCCATGTGGTCAAACCAGCTAAAGAGTCGCAAGTTATATCTGTCGAGCCTCAGCAGTAAATCTTCTAAACCACAAAGCCAATGAAAGCTGATTTGCATTGACCATTAAGGCAGTTATCTTCGACCTCGACGGAACCCTCGTAGAACTCAAACTCGACTACAAAACTGAAAGAGCTGAAGTCATACATTTCCTCACCGAACAAGGCATCCCCCCCTCAATCCCTTCCAAGGAAAAAGGCATGTTTGGAGCCTTGACAAGTGTAGAGGTTTACATGACAAAAATCGGCAAGAAGGAAGAGGAGGTCAAACAGATCAAAGACGCCGTGCTTTCTATGGCCGATCGCTACGAACTGCAGGCTGCCCGAAAAACCAGTCTAATACCAGGAGTCCTTGAGGCCCTCAAAACTTTGAAAGGTATGAAACTAAAGATGGCCCTTTTCACAATCGATGGCGAGAAAGCGACCAGATACATTCTCAAGCGCTTCCGTATTAGGCGCTTCTTTGATGCCGTGATGACTCGCGATTCTGTCTCCGCAGTCAAGCCTGATCCGACTCATCTAGAGGCGGCACTTAATACTTTGAACGTCAAGCCCAACGAAGCCCTTGTTGTAGGCGACAGCACACTGGACATGCGATGCGCCAC
>CAYGAE010000087.1:0-6948 GCA_964347855.1 uncultured Candidatus Bathyarchaeia archaeon | reverse complement strand
TCTTGGCGATTGGAATGCAAGTGGAACGAGTGACCTTGGAAATCCTGAGGGAGATAGAAATCCTTTCCGACGTCGAAGGACGACACGTCTTCCGCGCCGTTGCTTCACTTCTGACATGTCCATGAGTTGTGTTTCTGGAATGTATCAGATCTTGAAATAATCGATAATTTAGGCAAAATGCAGCATTGTCCATTGACGCATGGAACTGTTGATATTTGGTGATAACGATGAGTACTGAGGAAAAGATGTATGATCGGGCTCTTATATTCATGTACCTGAAAGCAGCGTTCCTAATCGCAGCCTTGCTAGCCTCGTTCGCCGTGGGTTACTCACTAGGCAACCAAGCCCAAGGAGTAGTCTACTATGAGCATCCAGATGTTAGTTTCTTTACATTTTAGATTTCGTCAAAAACCACATCAGACAAAAATCGTTCTAAATTAAAGACCTAGAAGGAAATTGCGCGCGCATTATTTATATTCTGCATGAATCCAGTGGTGTAGTTTTCCATCGGAACCGCAAATGTTAATAGTAGTTTGCCATGCAAAATTCTACTACGAAGAGATATCTTTCACTGATATCATCTTGTCCATAGCTCTGTGGGCTAGTAGCTCTGGTGAGTTCGCTTCCGACCGCTTGAAAAGAAGCGTGCAGGTCCCTCATGTGCGCAGGGAGGAAGGAGATTCGTGCGAAGCAAATACGCAAACACGCGTTTAGGGAGTAGTATTTGAGGCAGACATACAGGAGATGACATAAGGCTATGAAAAAGAAATGGGCTGTCTTTCTCACGGTGGTTTTGCTGATTATGGGGTTGTCTTCTTCTTTTGTTGATGCTGGTGGGTCTTCTATGCGACATTCTGGAAGTGCGGTGAGCGAGACTCTATCTGTTTCTGAGCCCGTCGAGACCGTTATCGCAGAAGAAGTGACTATCCTTGACCAGAGTGGCACTTGTGACGTATATTTTCTTATGACCGTTCACGCCTCTCCACTGGCAGAAGTCTTCAGAAACATGTTCAACTTCACAGAAAGCACATCTGAATCGGAAGATGACATACCTGAATCCGTTCTCTTTGAACACGACTTGCAGGTGGAGGAAAATATTACTTACACCCCCATGAATGTTACTCCAGCGCCCACTAGCATCCGTGAACCGTTTCTTAATGGCATCATTGAAGAGCATTTTTACTCTCTCGGCATCACCATAACACTAGATAGTATAACACGTTCCACGACATGGGGAGACGAATCAAATTGCGTAGTGGCAATAAATGCCACCGGAGCGTTGCAAGTGGTTGAACCTGGGAGAGCTCTTGTAGGACCTCTTGATGTGAATGCGTCCTTCAATCGCATTGGCTTCATCTTCAACAAAATCGGGATGATACAGCAAATGCTCAACAGCTTTGACGGCGAACAAGAATACGTGAGCACTTGGACCACCACATTTCACGGGGGCAACGCATCCAATGTGAACCTAACCGGAACAACGTGGTATCAAGATTTTGGCAACGGGAATTTGCTGGACGCCAATTTGGCGGCGACAGCCCAGCAAGTAACGCTGAGTGAAACAATGAGAGTGACTGAGCAGTCGATAGCTGCGGATCCAGAAGAGCTCTTGGAAGACGGCTTCCTCGTGTACAAGACTTTCGACATTTTGTATGATCCATTTCTAGGTCAGACAGCATTGAATCCGCAATCAGCATACGATGAAGGAGAGGGCTTGATGACCTTCGACGGTACCCTTGACCCAAGTTGGAGCATGAACCTACTCGACGAGATATACGAGTGGAATCCTATTTCTAAAGTGACGCTGACTATACATCCTAGATTGACATTCACGGGGCATCTAAGCTGGGATTGGAAGTGGAATGGCAAACTTCAGAAGTTCAAGGCGTGGACAAAGTTGACTGCCGAAATCGACGTGGATCTAGCTGTAGATGCTAGCTACAAAAAGGAGTGGAGCAAGGATATTCTTACGAGGAAGAAGTATCATGCTTTCATGGTTGGCGTTGTTCCTGTTGAAGTGACCATCCAGTTCAAGGTTACAGCATACCTTGAATTTTCCGCGGATTTCCCTCAGTTTTCGTACATTGTGACCGCCACTGGGTGGATGAAGGCAGGGATCAAGTGGGCTCGCGGTAAAGGATGGAAGCCAATACGTGATGCAGATATGAATCTTGACATAGGAACACCACCCTCACTTCCTACAGAGGGCGTAGTGGTTACAATAACGCCAAGCGTGGGGTTTCGTCTCACACTTCTATTATACGAGACAGCAGGACCGTTCATAGAGTTCAAGCCCTATGCCGCCCTGACCCTACGACCGGATGCAGATCCGCCCACTCGGTGGACGTTCGAGCTGGGGATAGACGTCAATGCCGGCATTGAGTTTGGGAAATGGCTTAAAAATCTCCTTGACCTAGACGATTATAGTTGGCCCATCGTCAATTTCGTGTTGTGGCGATGTAATGAAGGTAACGCCCCCAAGCACCATGACCTAGCAATGAGTGATGTTAGAGCACCTGACACGGCGTTCGTTAACGAACCGGTATCTGTGAGCGCTGATGTCATGAACATAGGAAATAACGACGAAGATATTGCTGTCGCACTATATTATAGGCAATCTAGCCCGGGTGAATGGACAAAAATCGACGAATGGTTCGACTATCTGCCGACTGGAACATTGAGGACTGTTTGGCTCGATTGGGATACATCGAGCTTGCCAGACACTGCTACGTCGTACGAAATATTGGTCCAAACATGGATAACCTTAGGAGACCCCGACGAAGACTCGGACAATAACTATTTGATAGACGGGATTGACCTAGAAATCCAAGATATACGTATCGCCAACGCAGTCGTTATGAACGATCCACCCGTCGTGTTTGCAGTACAAGATGTGGAGATCAAGGTGACCGTTGTGAACGATGGAAGTGCCACCATTTTAGACGACGCTATTAACGCTTACTATGACAACGAGTATATCGGTACGAAAATGGTTTCTGGCCTCACTGCTGGATCCTATGTTATCTTGAAGTTCAAATGGGATACATGGGGTGTCGGCTTGGGTTACTACGCGATAAAAGCCGAGGCTGCCCACCTCGATTACGAAATAGACTACACCAACAACGCCAAGATTGCTGAAGATGAAGTCCTAGTAATTGATATGATCGGGGGGTATAATGTGGATGTAGCAGTCACTGATGTGGACGTGGCTTACGCTCAACCTAGTCTTTCCGAACAAGTTGTGTTCAAAGGAGACTTGGTGGACATCAACGTTACTGTTGTGAATCAAGGCCCCTATAACGAAACTTTTGACCTTACAGCCTATGCCACATCGCTTTCTGACGTCACATTCCGCATCCAAACCGAAGTGGTCACTTTGTTAAGCGGAGACTCTACGGTCACCACCTTCGTATGGAACACCGCCGGCAAGGAGATTTTGGACACCTATACTGTCTACGCCTATGCGTGGCCTTCTCCATACGAAGATGAGACCAATCGAACAGACAACACACATACAGCAGATGGAACAGTGACAATCGCCAACTCGCAACCGATGTTAGATCCGATAGGTGATCAGACTGTTGATGAACTGGTGACCCTGCAGTTCACTGCCAACGCCACTGATCGCGACCTGCCGCTCCAGACCCTAGCTTTCGAGCTGGGACCGAGTGCTCCATCCGGCGCTTCTATCACGAGTGACGGTGTCTTCAGCTGGACTCCCACAGAGGTCCAAGGTCCAGACGTTTTCAACGTGAATATCACAGTTTCAGACGGCCTTGATGCAGCCTACGAATTCATCACCATAACCGTAGTTGAAGTTAACCAACCACCTGCGCTGGAAGCAATCGGGAACAAGACAGTTTCTGTTCTAGGAGTGCCTTTGGAGTTCATCGTGAATGCCTCAGATCCCGACATTCCTGGTCAAACTCTATCGTACTCCGCGAGCAACCTCCCTCCCAATGCCACCTTTGACAATGAAACCCGCGTTTTCCGCTGGATTGTACTCGACCTTACGCACAATGGAACCGTTCATAATGTCACCTTTTCGGTGAGTGACGGCGATCAAAACGACAACGAAACCATCGTGATCACTGTCGACATTCCAGTCGGCGGGGTCTGGATCCCTGTTGACAAGCTCGGTTTGCTGACTCCCTACATTGTCTTAGCTGTAGCACTAGTTGCCGTCACAGTGGGCGCACTGTACACGAGGAAGCGGTGATTCAAAAAAGCGGTAGTCCGAAAACATGAGGGCGCCCGGCGAATCCTCTACATTCCCCTCTAGCTGTTAGGCGTGCCCGGTGTTGTTACGTGAAGGAAAAAAAGAAACCGAAACCTCTGGGCGTCAAGCACAGGGTTCGTGAAGGAAAGAAACGTGAAGAACGACGCGGCCTGGCGATCACAGTCCTCATTCTAATCGCAATGGTCTCGGTTTCCGGGGTCTTCATCTCTTCAACGTTGACTTCGCTCTTCCAAAACCAAGACACAAATCCCCTTTCAGAACCCAAAGCAGCCATAGTTGACCAGCTGAGCCTCACCTACCCAAACCAAACCTTCGTCCAAACAGCTACAAACACACTAGAACAAGCAGGATACACGACAGACTACTACCCAGGCGAGCAAGTTACCGTAGAATTCTACAGAAACCTACCGACCCACGGCTACAAAATAGTAGTTCTAAGGACCCATTCGGCTCTGGTCTCCACTGACAAGCCTCCTGTAACCCTCTTCACTTCCGAGCCCTACAGCCAAACCGCATACGTCTACGAGCAGCTACGAGACCAGGTTGGATGGGTCACGTACCGATTCGAAAGAGACACACCAAAAGAACCAACCTACTTTGGAATAAGCCCGCTCTTCGTGAAGGACAGCATGAACGGCGAATTTCAGAACTCGGTAATCGTAATGATGGGCTGCAACGGGCTGACCTACACGGATATGGCTGAAGCATTCATCCAAAGAGGAGCGAAAGTTTACATAAGCTGGAGCAACGCGGTACTCGCCTCCCACACTGACCTGGCAACCACCCGTCTCCTACAACACCTCCTCACAGACCAAAGAACCGTAGACGAGGCGATAGAAGACACCTACCGAGACGTAGGAGCCAACCTCACATACACCTCACGCTTGCTTGCCTACCCAAAAGAAGCTGAAGACTACGTCGTAAAGAGTGTGTTCTCTGACGGCGGTTGACAGGGCGAACGTGAACGCGCGTGCGACGCCTATCTGGACAATTGGTTGCCTCGCACCCTGTCCCTATTGTCAATCTGATTCTGAAGCAATGGCGCACGCGGAAGGTGAAGCGCTCGCGTAAAAGCTTTAACCAACAACGAAATGTCGCTACCTGAGGTCTCAAGGTATGGTCACTGGGTTGAAGATTAGAAGTTTGAACGAAGATGATTTGGATGCAGTGGTTGAAATCGACAGAAAGATTCTGGGGAAAACAAGGCGCGATTATTGGAGAAGAAAGATTGGGTACGCGGACATCTATCCGAGACCCGCTCTTGTTGCGGAAATCGACGGAAAAGTGGTGGGTTTCATACTGGGTTCGGTGAGCGGTTGGGAATTTGGGGTGCCAGACACGGCAGGATGGATAGACACCATAGGAGTGGACCCGGACTATCAAAACCGCGGTGTCGGAAAGACGCTGTTCAAGAATCTTATCGAAAACTTTAGGCTCACCGGGAAAGAAGAGCGACCCGAAGCCAAAGAGAGCAAGATAGAAGGCGTAAACGTCGTCTACACGTTGGTTAGATGGAACGATTGGAGCCTGCTAAGATTCTTCGATGAAATGGGCTTCAGAAAAGGCGACATGATCAGCCTTGAACTGCACATACGCTGAACACCCTGCGCGCGCATTGGTGTGTGTAGATGGTTTCTTTGGGTGTCTGTCTACTAAGACTCAGATTTCCACAATCGGTATGTAGCACCAGTTTCTGATCAGGTTTTCCAATGAAATCACCGGTTTCTCACTGGAAGCAGCACCTTCTACACCGAGAACTTCCACGCATTACTGAAGTTTCGAGAAGCGAAACTCTTTGACACCTGCGTCAATTTTTGAAAAGGCAGATTCCTCTTGCCGCATCAGTGGATTGTTGGCGAATACTGTGGTCGTGCTCTTCAAACTTGGATAACACCCGGTTACTGAAAAATCGCACTTGTTTCCACTGGATTCTAGCTAGTATAGACACTAGAATTTCTGTAGACAAAAAATGTAAAGTATAGACCATCATTAACATTGGCTGTAGACCATTGTGTAGACCATAAGAACTGAGGAATAAGTGATTTTACATCTTTCTTTACACGTTTTTTTACATTTTCCCATTGTTTTAGCCTAAAATGCTTCTTCCAGACATTGCATACCATCGGAAGATCGCTCAAAGCTTGACAAGTCAGACTCTGTAGGGAGAACTAAGAGAACAGCTGGATTCAACTGAATATTCATGCCTTGAACTTCTAGATTGGGAGCATAGCCGACTCAACTATACTGAGGAAAACATTCCTAGACACGATACCCCTCTTGAGATACTGGATTTTGGCAGAGGAAGATGTGGAGAATTCTCAATCCTTTACAATGCCCTATGTCTTGCCTTCGGGCATAGGTCGCGGTTGGTGGTGGATGTCTATGGGGATCATGTTTGGACTGAGGTGTTCCTGAATGAGAGCTGGGTTCACGTGGATTTAACTGAGAGAGTAGTGGATGACCCGTTTATGTATCAGAGAGAGTGGCATAAGGACGTTAGATTGGCATGCGCTTTCGAAGGCAGTTTGGTCTTGGATGTGACTCAGAACTATCGCATTCACTGAGCATCCTAGTATTGGTGAGCTGACTAGAGTTAATTTAGGTCCGAGTGCTCAGTCCGCGTGTTGTGAAGGCCAGGTGAATCGGAAACAAACCTCTGATAGAGGATGAAATGGATGGTTCATGCGCCGTTGGATTAAAGAGAAAGA
>CAYGAE010000086.1:0-7045 GCA_964347855.1 uncultured Candidatus Bathyarchaeia archaeon | reverse complement strand
CAACTAACTGTCGATATCCCTGGTCTTTGGTGTTGGTGAATTCCTCGATGGTTTGCGCAACTTCTTCGATCTGGTCATCATCAATTGAGTAAGTGGTTTTGATGAGGAAATAGTCGAATTGATTTGGAGCTCGCGATATAGTTGTTACGCCATCAGCTTCTCCCAAGAAGTTTGTTTGATTTGCCCAGTGCAAGGGAAGATAGAGCCTTCCCAGAGCTTCTGAGAACTCGAAGTCACCTTCTCGCGCGTGCGCGCCAAACTGGAAAGAAGTTAATGGAAAACCACCTGCACGCTGGGAGTCTGGCCGCCCTCCAATTGTGAAGGATTGATAGATGGGCACTCCATAGGCAGATGTGTTCATGGGAATCCAGAGTTGCAATCCTAGGGGAAGAATGAAAGAATCTGTGAAGACGATGGGGTTTTTGATAATCGAACCGTTCTCGTCTCGCAGAACATCTACGTCTTCTAGGTCTGAGCCAACAAATTCTGCTAGGGATTCCAGGTTGATGTCGCTCAGATCACCCTCCCCTGAAAGTATTGATGGTAATGATACATTGTAGGCTGCCATTTTGAAGGTGGGGTCAAAGAACAAATCCCACGCTTTTCTTGACATATCCAAGAGTTCTTTGTCTGTTGCCTCTGGATCAATTGATTTTGCAACAGCATCTGGAAAACGACTTAGATAGAAATCGTAACGCCAATTGGGGTCAGAGGCACTTGCGGCGTCCCCTCTTATTTGCTCTGGGCGGAGTTCCCCATATCCAAGAGGCAGCAGATCTGTTTGGACATTGAATTCAGGTGAGTATGGGTCTTTCAAGGCTACAAATTTCCGGAAGTCCGCGGTTGGACAACAGGTTTTGAATCCGATGACATCTGTTATGTGCCCATCGAGTTTGTACACTTCTTCCGTGTACGAAATCCCGGTTGATATCGCCTCTGGCTTATTCAGGTGTACAATGAGATCTATTCCTCGGGAGTCTTCCTCTGTTTGAACAACGGAACTCAAGCTTGTAGGAACCAACGTAGCAACTGTCACATTCAAAGTCAGGACTACTGCGAAAATTGCGAATGTCAGAGTGGAGCGTGTAATATGAGACGAGATCAATGAGGGCGCTATTTGTGCCACTGCTTTGACTCCTCTGATTCCTATGAGAAGCCTCCTTAACGCCCTCATCACTATCGGAAGACTAAGTGCCACAAACAGGACTGACCCGATTAGAATTTCCATAACTCCTAGTATCAAAATATCAGGCGCCAAGCCAGAGATAGTAGTTATCCACTCACCCATTGCGATAACAAACAAAATGAAGGGTGTCGCCCAAAGAGTGACCGCAGTAAAGATCAGCGCTTTTGCACGATCGATGAAGTGCGAGAGGATTATGCCAACGCCAGAGAAGAGTAACCCAGCTCCGATTAGAATATTTCTCCATTCAATCAGCGAATCCCAGCCTTGGCTTGTCCATATAGCTTGAGAACTACGATCAAGGATTCCATTAAGTAATAGGAACCATAATCCGCCAAGGGCTGCTACTTCGCCTAACAGAACCAAGTTTCGGCTGGATTTTTCTTTGAGGGAGACTTTGATTCCTCGGAGAGCTTCCACAATGTTAACGCGTGATGCTCTCAGAGCCGGCAACAAACCGGTTACGATGCCTAAAGTCACTCCTACGATCACGGATGAGACTACTACTTGTTGGGAGACAACTGGTTGAACACTGAACTCTCCTGTCCCAAACAGACTTACAAGATAGAGTGCAACAGCTTGGCCAAAAGCTAGACCGCCTATTAAACCCAAGACTCCCCCGATTATTCCTTGAAACAAATTCTCAATCAATATGGATCGAAAGATGCCTCGGCGATTCTCGCCAACTGCTCTTAGAACGCCTGTCTGAAATTCTCGGTCTTCAACACTCATGAGTTGAACGTTCGTTATCAACAAGACACCAGTAATCATAATGAGGAGCCCCAACGCAGTCAACATCGTGGACATCAAGATCATAATCAATTCTGCAATACTGAAAAAAGTCAATCGGGGAGATTCAACCCTATAGACTTTATAGGAATTTCCCGTAAAGGGATCTATTTGTTCAGGAATAGCTGCTTCCAACTCATCTACTTGCTCCCTTAGATACTCTTCGTTAATTTCTGAGGCAAAATGATTGGTTTTGAGAGCCAAGAGATAAGCCGTAACACGATTTTTTTCGCGGACTGGATCCTGTAGACTTACCCAATCCTGAAGATGCTCCAGAGTAAACAATGCTCCCCTATATTGAGACCCAATCCCGGGACGTTTTGAATCAAAAACACCAACAATATTGAGTTCAACACTCTCAATTGCGTAAGTTGGTGTTACGACGGGTAGCCCAGTAGTTGGATCGATCGACATAGCTAGAGTAACATTCGTAACCTCTGTATCCAGCAAAACTGGAAAGATTGTATCCTGATTTAGCCCCAGACTTTCTGCCCGACGGCTTGATAACAAAACACTTGAATTATCAGTCAAAACAGTGCCTATGTCAATTTTCTCTCCAGATTTCCAATCATAAAAAGAGCCAAATGCCCCTGGAAAATCACTAGGAATTCCAGCTATTCTAACAGAGGGGTCAAACTGAGACCCCACCATCATTGGCAACTGTGTAGACAACTCAGGCATGATTCCAACCGCAGCAGGAACCAAAGCGCTGATCTTTTCTTGATCATCCGCCTTCAGATGGCCACCCACGGTGGCGTTCAATACCCGAATGTCAACTTCTCCTTCACTTTGAAGTAGGCTTGTGAGAAATGCATTTCCCAGAGTATCTGTGGTAATTTGAATACCAACCAACAAAGATACGCCAAGGGTTACGGCGAGGATAGCGCTTAGATTCTTTGTCTTTCTTCTCAGCAGGGATCTTCTTGCGATCATAAGACTAGCTTTCAATCCCATAGGGAACACCAAATCTGATCTCTTGATTAGTGCAAGCATTCAGGCGGATTCTTTCCCCTTGATTCTTCGGGCGATTCTCTCAAGCTGCTCAGCACAACCATTCAAAACTTCAGCTATTTCTTCTGCATCTTGCTCTGTTAATTTGTCTTTTGAGGCAGCTCGGAGCTCAACAAATGTCTTCACCAGTCTTTTCCCAGGTTCTCCAACATCACACAAGTTTTGGCGGTTGATGCCAAACTGAAATCCCCCAACAAACATTGGTGCAAGATATTCTAGTTTCTTCAAGAACTTCTGTCCAAATTTTACCTGTTCTTCAAAGAATGTTTCTCCTTTATCTGTAAGCGCGTAACGTTTCATTCCACTTTCTACGGCGGGTGACTCATTGGTGTAGCCTTTTTCTTGAAGCCAAGCCAGAAGTGGATAGATCGATCCTGGACTTGGTTTCCACCTTCCACCTGTTTCCTGTCTAATTTCCTCAACAATCTCTGCGCCTGACATAGGCTTCTCCGTTAGCAATTTCAAGACCAGGAAGCGGAGAAGGCCTCTTGGGACACCTGCGGTTCGCCTCATCCATCGCTCAGCCATAATGTCACCAACGATATCAGCAAAGACATCACTAGTGACATATAAACATTGCGAATCCAACGCTCTTCTTTGAAAGGTGCGTGCGCACACTCACTATTGCCTATTAGAGGCAATTCTATTCTTGCTTTTTCGTCTTATGTAGATGGTCTTGACCGTGCCAATCTCTCCTTCAAGTTCATAGCACTTTCGGCATTCCTCATCCAGTTCGCTATGTGCCACTGGTTTCAGGTGGACTTCGTAACCTAAGGATTCGTAAAGCTCTACGCATTCGCTTAGTCTCGGTTCGCCAATGGTATTCTGCTTCATCCATCCTTGTTCTTTCAATTCGTTCTCTTTTGACCGATTTGTCTGTGACAGATCTCTCATCCCCAAACGTCTCTCCTACATTTAGAAAAGGTCAAGCAGTTCGTCGTTTAGTTCAGGCATCTTCCCATGTTCTTTGAGAAACTTTTGCATAAGCTCACTCTCCCTCATCGTGTACATCGGATTTTCCTCGTATCCAAAATAGCGCGCTTTCTCCACTGTTTTCAGTTTCTCGTCTAATGCTTGACGCAGATTAGGCGTACCTGCAATGAAGATTACGGTTCTTTTCTCATCAAGCAATTGATAGACGCCACTTGTCTCAGGAACTGTGCTCACGTTTTGCTGGCTGAACTCTAACCAGTTCTCTGGCGGTAACGTGGCTGGTGAAATTTGAAGCCGTAGGTCGCACCGTAAACAGCGCTTTGCTTCACTAACCGCTTTCTCCTCATCCAAGGCAAGCTCTACAACGGAAAAGCCTTCGAGTCGCCATTCCAAGGGCAAACAAGGTACTTGAATACAACTTCTATCTGCGAACCCCTCCTCTCGTCCCAGCCAGGGACTAGATATTTCAGTCTCAATTAGCGGCTCATCGATGACTCCGTCGCCGCCAAGATACCTGTCGATCGAGACTGCGGCGTTCCTTCCCATAAAAATGGCTTGAACAACTGAAGCAGCGCCACGAACCACATCGCCGCCGGCGAATATTTTAGGGTCACTAGTTTGTAGCGTTGTCTCATCAACGGATATGGTCCCGTTTTTTACCTCTATTCCGCTATCATCTCCCAAGAAAGACAAGTCGGCGGCTTGACCTATAGCGATGATCACCATATCCGTTTCTATTGACTTTGTTACGTTTTCGTCAAAAGAAGGGTTGAATCTCCCAGTTTCATCGAAGACTGAGGTGCAGCGGACGAGTTCTAATCCGGACACCGTTTGGCCGTCCCCTACAATCTCCCTTGGCCCCCACGACACGTTGAGGATAACTCCTTCTTCCACAGCCTCTTCAATCTCCCATGGGTGGGCTGGCATCTCCTCTCTCGATTCTAAACAAGCCAACTGGACTTCTTTCGCTCCAAGCCGACAGGCTGTTCTGGCTACGTCTATAGCTACATTGCCGCCGCCAATTACTACAACCCGCCCTTCAACTTTTACGTCGTGACCGAGATTGACATCTCTTAGGAAAGCTACTCCCCACAAAACGCCTTTCAGTTCCGTGCCTTCCATTTTCAACATCTTGCTTAAGTGAGCGCCAACCGCCAAAAATACGGCATCGTATTGACTCCTAAGGTCCTCAAAGGTTAACTTCTGACCGATCAATGTGCCAGTTTTGATTTCTACCCCGAGCTTCAGGATTTCGCCTACATCTTTTTCGAGTATTTCTCTGGGCAAACGGTATGGGGGAGCGCCTACTCGCAACATTCCTCCATATTCACGTAGCGACTCAAAAACCGTTACAGAATGACCTTTCTTCGCCAAATGGTAAGCTGCACTGAGTCCTGCGGGACCTGATCCTACTATAGCCACCTTTTTGCCTGTGGGCGACGCGACGTTAAGATTTGTTTTCCATAGTCCTGTGTCGTGTTCAGCTGCGAATCGCTTGAGGGCACATATCGACATGGGCTCGTTTACTTTTCCTCTTCGACACTCAGTCTCGCATGGATGATGACAGAGATAACCAAGTATGGTGGGAAGGGGAACCTGCTCGCGAATGACAGCTGCAGCTTCAGAGAATTTTCCTTCGCTGATCAAGCGGATGTATCGAGGAACATCGATCTCTGCAGGGCAGGCATGTTTGCAAGGTACAAGGTCCTCCTCAGGGGGAGGCCACCGTAGGTCTTTGTCCATTAATGCACCTGTAGGACAAACCTCAATACAGGCCCCGCAGAACCGGCATTCTGATTCCTTGAGCGAAGGACCGACAGTACCTACAACATAGTCTTCTCCGTCATAGACAGCGCCTAGGGCTTCCACGCCTCGCACATCTCGACAGATCCTCGCACAACGACCACAGCTGATACAGAGGTTATGGTCTCGTATAAACAAAGACGAGTCTTCAACTGGAAGGTCTCGGAAAACGTAGCGGGGCACATCTTCTCTGATTCCAATGTATTCTGCGACCTTTTGCAGTTCGCAGTTGCCAAACTTGATGCAACACCGCTCATTAACTGGCACATTTAGCGAACAAGGTTCCCGACTGCACCCCTCTTTTTCCGCACAAACAAGGCAGGCGTGAGGATGTTTGGCGAGTATCCTTGCCAAGTTTTCCCGTCGAAGCCCCTGGACAGCCTGGGTGTTAGTCTGAACAACCATCTTCTCTGTGACTGAGGTGTCGCAGGCTGTGGGAAACCCTTTCATTCCTTCGATTTCCACAACACAGAGTTGGCAACCTTCAAACTCTTTAGGATGAGGGCTTGCGTTCTTAATAGGTTCACCGCCACGATAGACTCGATCGTCGAGTTTCATCTCTGAGGCTTGGGGGAGATCTGGGTGGCTACATAGGGCGGGGATGTAGATATTCTTACTTTGTGCTGCTTGTAGCACAGTTGTGTCTTTTTCCACTGTAACTGTGGTGTCGTCTATGGTTAGTGTGACCGTTTCCATCGTTTTCATCTTTATAGTTGCAGAAGTGTTGTATCTGCAGTTTTCAGTGTTCTA
Organism: uncultured Candidatus Bathyarchaeia archaeon; assembly: GCA_964347855.1. Taxonomy (GTDB): domain Archaea; phylum Thermoproteota; class Bathyarchaeia; order Bathyarchaeales; family Bathyarchaeaceae; genus CAYGAE01. The sequence continues at coordinate 576 of CAYGAE010000086.1, read as the reverse complement.
GAGGGGCTTCCAGGTATGAGTGATTGCTTCTTGGTCGCACACTTTGACGCAGGGTGGTGTCTTCTCGGGTTTACAGGGGGCGCAGCTATATTTGATTTTCTTCCGATGCGCTTCGGTTACTGCTGCTACAACTACATCGTCTAAGTCAATCATCATGGTTCGGGTTTCCAAAACACCTTGAGGACAAACTTCGACGCACTTGCCACAGCCGTTACATTTGTCGGTATCTACGCTGATGAAATACTCCCCTGATCCGTCTTTGTAACCGTAATGAACGATCACATGTATCAGCTCAGGTAGCTCGTTAAGCCGCTTTCTGCTCCCTTTCGTATAGAGCTTTGGCGAATAGGGCGGCTCCGATTCCGCCAGCAATCATGGGGTCAAGACCTTCCTTCATTGGGAGCGCTTTCATGCCGATTATCTTCTCTAACCTATTCACAACACCAATATTTTTCGCGATTCCGCCAGTGATGACAAAGTCCTTTTCCACTTTTATTTTCTCCAGCAATTCGGAGATCCTACTTGCCATGGCTGAACAAAAGGCGGCCAGAACCATTTCCTTCTGCCATCCTTTTC
>CAYGAE010000085.1:0-7100 GCA_964347855.1 uncultured Candidatus Bathyarchaeia archaeon | reverse complement strand
ATCACTGGGCGACGTACCCTCCATCAACGGAGAGTGCTGTTCCCGTAACGAATGAAGAATCATGAGAGGCAAGGAATAATACAGCCTTTGCAACCTCTTCTGGTTCCCCGATTCTACCTATTGGATGACTCTCGGCTTCTCTTCTGAGATACTCCTGTCGGGCAATCCCGCTTTGAATCAGGTCTTGCTCGAGCATTGGTGTCATGATGTCTCCAGGACAAACACAGTTGACGCGAATTCCCTCTTTGGCATGATCGAGCGCCATAGCCTTAGTCAGCAAGACGACTCCTCCTTTTGACGCACAGTATGCCACGCATTCTGATTCAGCCACCAAGCCATCCGACGAGGCAACATTAACTATGACTCCTTTAGTTTTCCTCAGAAAAGGTAATGCGTATTTGGAGCATAGAAAGACTCCTTTGAGGTTCACATCGATCACTCGATCCCAATCAGCCTCGGCTGTATCCTCGACGGTCCCAGTAGACCAGATACCAGCATTGTTGATTAGAACGTCCAACCGTCCAAACTGCTTCACCGTTGCTTGAATCATCCTCTCGGCCTCAGTGGACTTGGACACATCGCCTGGAATAAAGACCACATGTGGGAACCCTGCACTCTTGAGCTCGAGACTCGCCTTCTCCCCTTGTTTTTTTGATCTCCCATTAATCGCAACTTGAGCGCCTTCCCTAAGGAAGACTAATGCAGTTGCGTAGCCAATTCCTCGCGTTCCTCCTGTGATGAGGGCAACTTTTCCATTCAACTTCATAGAGTCTTGGTCCCTCCACATCTATAGTCAAAAGTATACCTATTGCAACCTAAGGTTTTCGACACGTACTCAAAACCGTCACGGATACGCGCGCAAAGCATAAAAGCTTGGTCAATCTAGGCTAGTCAGGCGGGTAAGTATGATAGTGCTTTCGTTTGAAACTGGAAAGAGTCAAGAGGAGATACTGGAAGATGCGGTCAAATATTTCGTTGATGAGGTGGGGTTGAAAGTGGTTGAACGAGGCGATTGCTGTGTACATTTTGCAGATGAAGATCAGCTCGGCTACGTTAGGGTGACACTCTCCCAAAAGGATTCAAAGTTTGAAGTTGAGGTAGAGAGTCAAGAATACGATTACCACGCAAAGAAGTTTGCAGGCGATTTCAAGTAGTGGCGCATTACTCCTTTTAGGAAACGTAAATAAGCGCGCGCAGGCTGAAAAACCGAGCGCCAACGGGGAAATCGAGTGAAAATCGCCGTTTTCATCAAGAGTGAAGATGTTCCCCGCAAACTCCCCACCCTTTTTCTGTCCAGTCGAACTATGCGCGCGCATAGAAGCCTTCAGCTACGCATGCAGACAGAAACGTGCACGCGCATTTAGTCCTGAACGTCCTCGATACCTTTCTCGGTGATCTTGAATCTAGCGCTGTTCTCTGGTAGGTAAGGGGAATCGATGACTTTGGCGATTCTCGTCCCTTGGCGTCCTTTTCTGAGGAACACACGATGCGTACAGGCGTGAGCCATGACGTGCCCGCCCGCTGGTCTGTTGGGATCGCCAAAGAATTGGGCAGGATTGGCCTGCACTTGATTCGTCACTACGACCGGAAGATTGTAGGCTTCCGTGAGCCTCAACAGCTTGTGGAGTAGACTGTTCAGTTTCTGTTGGCGTTCCGAAAGAGTTTCCCGTCCCACGTATTCACCTCTGAAGTGCCCGATCATAGAGTCCACGACTACAAGTTTGATGTTGTTCTCTGGACAGAACTTGAAGAGGCCGTCAATCAACAGAGATTGATGGCTACTATTATAGGCGCGAGCGAGAAAGATGTTGCTTAAAGTCTTGTGAGGATCCAGGTCCATCGCCATGGCGATTTCGAATACGCGTTCCGGCATGAAAGTTCCTTCCGTGTCGATATACACGACGTTTCCATCTAACCCGGCCTTCTCCACAGGGAGCTGAGCTGTGACGCAGAGCATCAGACAGAGCTGGGTCTTGCCGACGCCGTACTCGCCGATGAACTCCGTCATCGCTTGCGTCTCAATTCCGCCTCCCAGAAGTTCGTTGAGAAACGTAGATCCTAGCGAGCACTTGAGCATGTGTTGCCTGCGTTTCCAGAGTTCTTCAGCTGTGATGAAGTCAACCCCCATAGATTCTCTCGCGGTTGCCACAATCTTTAGAACTGTGTTAAATCCGATCCCTGTTTTCTCCGCGATCTCTTTGGGCGGAGTCACGGCGAGGGCGTTAATAGTGGTTAACCCAGAAGATCGGAGCTTGCTGGCCATGGCAGGTCCGACACCTTCCAACGTTTTCAGATCAACATCTGACACCGATTTCACCTTCTACAGACTGAGCCGTCCATATGACATGTGGTAACCCGTCCTACGTTGACTCTTTAAAATCCTGCGCTTCACCGTATCGTCACGAAGGAGGGAGACCGATGAAAGTAATTGTTTTCCACTCCAGATCACATACCCCCCTCCGCGCGCTCAACGATGTTCAGGTGTTTGAAAACGGAAATGATTGGTTATCCTGGAAATTCTAAAGTGAGCCGGAGAGACTTGAACCCCCACCACCGTGGAGATACCTCCCCCAAAACCCCTTTTTTCTTAATGTAAATGTTTGCGACTGATCCCCTTTAAGGCTTCGATAGCAGCCTTGATGTCTTCCTTTAACTCAGCGACAGAGCCAACTCCAACCATGCAACCCTCCACATTGAAGCCAAAAACGTAATGGAACGCTCTTTTTGGATGTACCCTTCCTCCCGCTAGAGGTTTGATTGCATACACAGCTTTATCAGCACTTCTCACAGCCGTCTCCGCTGATGGTTTTGTTGGGAACATCATTACGCCAAACGGATTGAGAGGCGTCACATAGCCATGAAAGCCTTCAAGTTTGTCATCCAGGATCGGGATGGCCATACCTGCATGATGAACACCAAACAGAACATTTTTGAAGCCGTGGCCTTTCGCTCTTTCCATAAGCTCTCCAAGAAGATCAAAACGACCCGTCATCGCCAGAAAGTCGGTTTCAGAACCGAATTCGATGTGGCTGACCGGTAAATCTGCGAAAAACGCTAAGTCATCATCTACCTGATTCCAGTTTACAATCAGTCTCCGAAAATCCATCTCTCTGTAGGGCTTGCTACCGGATAATCTGTGCTTCCAGTCTTCTCGAAAATTCATAATCGGATCATTGCTCATACGGTGCTTCACTTCTCTGTGGAGTTTCTTCTCCAGTTCTGCGTATGTTGCCCATCGCCTAAACGCATCGATCCTATTATCTTGAAGAGTAACTGGGATTTCGATGCATGGTAGCAGCACAATGTCATGTCCTTTATCAATCATAACTTTCAGGGTTTCTAAATGAACGGGTGAAAGCGGTGAAGAGTGAGGCGTGGCTCCAGCAAACCTATGCACCCCCATCTTGATAGCTGCTTCCACCACGTTCTCTGTTGCACTTGTCTTGGAAAATCGCCGACGGTACTCTTCATCTTTCTCCTTACTCTGGTAAGAAACCCCAACAAAAGGCATGTGACCCAGAATCAATCTGTCTGTCGGCCTCATAATCTTCACGATGATTGCTCTGTAGAGTTCGACAGCTTTAAGCTGTTGCTTACTCATCTTCAATAAGGAGTCGTTGTTCTGGCGATTTCGCACTTTTGTCGTTGGTCTTTGCGCGCGCGCATAGTGGGCTTTGAACACGTCTGCGAAAAGGATGGCTTGTTCTACTTCAGGAAACGTAAATAAACCACGAGGAAAAAGTGGTGAAAACGAGGAAAAACAGGTGAAAATCGCCGTTTCGGGGAAAGGTGGGGTTGGCAAAACCTTAGTCGCCGGTGTTCTCGCCGACTACTTTGTCAAAAAGGGCTTCAAGGTCTTAGCGATCGATGCTGACCCTTCTCCCAATCTTGCCCTGACCTTAGGCATATCCCTCGAAGAGGCAAACCAAATTGTGCCGGTGTCCGAGAACGCTGAGCTGATAGAGTCAAGGACTCGCACCGAATTTTCCGGGGTGTACCGCCTTTCCTTCAGCGTCGACGACATCATAAGGGATCTTAGCGTCAAGTCACCGTACGGCATGAACCTGCTTCTCATGGGAACCGTGCGGTCGGCAGGTGGAGGATGCACGTGCCCCGCCAACGCCTTGATAAGGGAGCTGCTTCGTCACCTTATGGTCGAACGAGATGAAGTTGTGGTCATGGACATGGAAGCCGGGATCGAACACATGGGCAGAGGGACCGCCAAGCACGTTGACACACTGCTCATAGTCACTGACACAAGCTTCAAAGCCATGGACATCGCGAGAAGAATTCACACCTTGGCCACCGGATCCGGCATCCAAAGAAGCTCTATCGTCGGAAACAAAGTCGCAAACAGCGAAGAGGGCAGATTCATTAAAGAATTCGCAGCTGCCAATACTATCCCTCTTCTCGATCTAATCCCATACGACGAACAAATATTGAAAGCAGACATGCATGGAAAAACTCCACTGGCATTCACAGAACGTTCACAAGGTATAACAGCCATCCACAGGATAGGCGAAAAATTGCTCAGGTACAGATCATAAACCGTTACCAATCGTTTTCAGTTGCAAAGACCCCGTGAACGTTAGCGCCGCAGAAAACGGAACGGATTGTATACACTTTAAATAGTTGAGGACGCGCTAGTGAATGGTAGTCGGAGACACCGTTCATGGACCAGTCTGAAAAGAGGGTCATCAGCTCCCTGTTGCTGCTTTCAGGTTTGACCTTCATCATCATAGGATTGTACGCGGGACAATTCGACTACATCCTCGAACTCGTGAAGACGATATTTGAAACAGCCGTCGTAGGATGGCCCTAACAAAAAAGAATACAATCCTAGGGCGCATCACACAATTAACGTTTTGCATCTAAATCCTAACATGAGTTTTCAAGAGCATTGTCCGGCGGGCGACTGGACAGTTTACGAAGAGCGAGTGGTTAGTGTTTATTGCATCTTCTGAATCATTGAAAATGTTATATGCGTACACCCTTTCTAAGGGTATGAGATAGGTTCGCGTACCGAAAGTGAAGTGAGAGAATGGAGAGTAAGGGAATTTCGAAGATCATAGCCGTAGGGCTATTTCTAGCTGCTATAATTGTGGTTGCTGTAGTATTGATTGCAATCTATTGGAGACCAGCGGAGACCCTGATTCGAGTAGAGGTCGATATTTCCCCAGATCCACTAGACTTGACAAACGTAATCGGTGAAGTAGTAGCCAACATAACCTTCCCCGAACCATACCGTGCTGCTGACGTCAACGCGTCAACCATCAAGTTAGACGATACAGTTCCTGTCAAAGATGGATCAGTTCTTACTAGCCAAAAATTCGTCGCGAGGTTTGATCGAGAAGAAGTGGTCAATTATCTTTGGTCCCAGATCTACCATATGGGAATTCCGACTGATCACGGCGTAGAACTTACGATTACGGGTGAAATTCTAGTGATCTCCGATGACACCATTACGGATATACTCAGATTTGAAGGAACCGATACCGTCGAGGTCGTCGGGGAATAAAAGACGTGAAGCCCCCATACATACCGGTCTAGAAGCATCTATACTAGAAAATGTCCGCGCGCACCAATTCAAGGAAAGCAACCTCAGTTGCCACTATCTAGCCCAGTACATCTAGCCTTGTTGCACAGTCTTTTCATACATTTTCTCCAGCGTCCAACGGACAGCCGACTTCAGTTCTCTTACCCTCCCAGATCGGATGTTCCGGATTGCTACCTCGCGGACTATATCTCCATCCCGAGCGATATTGTATGACAGTATCTTTTCCGGAGTGATCTCGCCCCGGCTTGCCGCTTCACGGTCGCTCTCCTGCATCTTTGCCAGCACCCTCTCAATGAGAAACGACATGAACGGCGGAGTTGTCACATCGAAGCTCTTGTCTGCTGCCGGTACGATCCGTATCGAATCCTCCCCCGTGTACAGATCAGCGAGGAGATCACCAGTCACCGTCTTTAAGGACACACTTTTTTCAGATTCCTCGGCTGGTGGGAGAGCGGCTTCAGAGGGGGTTGGAACTGCTTCGGCTTCCGGAGGAGCAGGAACGGGCGCTGCCATTTCAGCTCGCTTAAACCCTTTTTCAAGCAAAGCGTCATCCACAAGTGTGAGCAAGACTCGTAGCCCGTCGAGTTCAGCTTCCAGTTCCGCTATTTGTTTCTGTAGCCGCGTTCTAAGCTCCGCGACCTTCTTTGTCTTCGTCTCTTCCCCCTTTTCAGCCATCGTCTCCACCTGCACATATGTGAGCTTAGGTGCCTTATGTATATTACACCCGAGATAATGGAATCAGCCCACGGAGAAATTGGGAAGAAGAGGTGCTGTATGACAAGTCTACTTCAAAATCCAAGTGCGTTTTGCATACATTCTTCCGATCAGATCACGATCTGTTTTGTCCCTTAAAACTTATATCATTCGATGGCTCATATGATTAGTTGTAAGGGGAAGGATGATGGGACTGGTTAGACTTAGAGTAATCTCTCCGTTGTTGCTGATGACGATTCTGATTTTGAGCAGTGGGCCGCTCGTTAATTCCGAGTTGGAGGTGAGAGGTCCACAGATCGATTTGTTAAGGTTTAAGGTTGTTGAGTCGCCGGATGCTCAACTGTATGGGATGATGGCTACTCCTCCTGGACTGGATGTTGTGACCGACTTGATGAGGCCTGCAGACATTGACACGTTGTATGGGGCGGGCATGACCATAACTGCGTCACCCGGGTTTCACATGGCATTTATCGGATTTAATATCAGATCTGACCAGAGCTATCGCCAGCGTTCAGACCATGCGCTTGTGGCGGCCGTTTTGAGCGATGTATGGTTCAGATTGGCACTTTTCAAATGCTTCAACCAGTACGAGGCGATCTCATCAACTTACCGATACACGGCAACTCCAATCCATTCTCTGGTACCACCTGCCCAAGGGGGCTGGTACAATCCTGCGGTTCCCAAGGTTGGGTATAATCCCGGTGACAAGTTTTCCACAACGCAGTGGCCTGAGGATGACTCGGCGTGTGGGGTGCTTCGATATGCCGGCTACACCTACGATGGAACTGTTGACAACTGGAGGACGCCGGAGGCTTGGGGACCAGAGACC
>CAYGAE010000084.1:0-7409 GCA_964347855.1 uncultured Candidatus Bathyarchaeia archaeon | reverse complement strand
CAATATCCGCCAAAAGTATTATAGTTGCCTAGAAAGTCAGCTGCAATATGCCAAACCCCGTGAATCACTCCAAAGTAGATGCTGGTGTTGAGAGCGCTTCTTTTTCCCTTCATTTTGGGATAAGCAAATCCCGTCCACCCCGTCTCTTCAAGGAACCCTGCGAAAGGTCCCCCGATAAGACCGAAGGTAGATAATACGGGTGCTAATTCAGGGGAAACAATAATACTCAGTAACACTGAAACAACCAGTAAGAGAGTTGGGAAGATCAGTATCGGAAGATACCATCGTCCTGCCACATTATATTTCGTCATTTTGTTAAGCAATTTTTTAAGTCCCAATTTTCCATCTACGAGATAGGTCATCAATAATCCAGCTATGAATGGACCATTTAGCATAGCAAAAGCCATCACCCCAAGGTCACTAAGCTCTAATGCCGAGCGAGCCCAGAATTTTTCTCCAATAACTGCATACACACTAATCCAGCTAATTGCGAACGCTAAAACAAAATAGATTACTACTGAATGACGTTTAATGAAACTCTGTTCACTCATTTGTTTTCACCCATCGATCGAAAGGTTTTTTGCATCCGTATAAACTCAGTTTTGTCATCAGAATCATCATCATAAATTTAAACTTTTCTTGGATCTAGCTCATTATCGACAAAGAATCAATCACACACAAGCCTTCGACTTTTCTAAGTTTCCGGTAGGGAAAACGTGGCGTGGTTTAAACAGACAAATCTGTCTGGAATAGAGGAAGGCTTTCATGTTTTGGAAGGCATGAACTCCTTCACCGCGCGCGCGAAATTATCGAGAGTGGTGGAGAAAGGGCCTATTGGATTCTTGCTAGAAACAAGAAATGATAAGGATTAAGTTTCTTCCACAAGCCATAAAAACCATGGAAAGTTTCATAGACGACAAGTGATGAGATGACTCACCACTGGGGATATGTTGGAGCTTTTACCTCAGCTGTTTTATTTGGGATAAGCTCTACCCTCAACAAGATTGCATTAGAAAATGTTCATCCATTGGTCATTGCTGGAATGATTTACTTTGTTGGAGGGGTTTTACTATTCGGAATTCACCTTTCTCCATTGCATAAAAAACTTCTTTCGCTATTTGAGACTCCCTCAGAAACTGAGCCGACAATATCCAAGAAGGACTACAAAACACTGGCACTTGTCATTCTTTCAGGTTCCACAATTGCCCCACTGATGTTGCTATATGGATTGAATGAGACTACTGCAATCAATGCCTCATTACTACTCAACACTGAGTCACTCTTCACAGTAATGATGGCATTTGCAATCCTGAAAGAGAGAGGAGTGAGAAAAGACTATCTGGCTATCCTTCTGCTTCTCCTTGGCATGGTATTTGTTACTACAAATGGTGAGTTCCATAGGCTTACTCTCTCCACAGAGTTGACGGGTAACTTGTTAGTAGTAGGTGCGTGCTTTTTCTGGGGAATTGACAACAATCTCAGCAAGTTCCTGAGTAAAAAGAGGGACATAGTAATGGTGACTGGTTTGAAGTGCTTTCTTGGAGGTGGAATCCTACTAATAATCTCAACGGTTCTTGGAATAAGTATTCTTGTTCCATTGATTGCTGTCCCTTACATATTGTCTGTTGGAGCTTTCAGCATAGCCTTCTCAATTCTGTTGTTTCTATTTGCATTAAGAGAGATAGGCTCTATGAGAACAGGGGTAGTATTTGGCATATCCTCTTTCTTCGGAGCACTGTTTGCCTTTATCATCCTGAGAGAACCAGTAACTGTCGTTCAGACGGCTTCCGGACTGATGATGCTGGTAGGCGTGTATATTCTCTACAGGAGCAGCTAATCTGTCTTTTCCAGAAGTCATAAAACCTGATTGGTATAACTAAACTTTCTAGGAGATGAGTTGGATGAAGGCTTCTGTTTATGCTGATATGGAAGATTCAGAGAAGCAAGTTGCTGATTATCTTGGGCGCGCACAGAGAAGGCGCGCGCGCAAAAAGTCCAAGTAGTATACCGACGTGCGCTATGTTTAATTAGTCTCTTTGCCTCTTGGGCTATTGTTATGTCAGCTATGACACTTATGGTGGAATCTGCGGCACAAGCGAGTCTTGAGGGAATTCTTGAGTTTTTGGGATTAGAGGCTGTGCGAACCGCCATCGGCATTCTCTTGGTGATCGCGGGAGCTCTGGTTTTCTACAAATTATCTTCAAGGGTGATAAGGACTGCCATATTGAAGAGCAAAGGAAGAGAGGAGGACGCCAAGATGCTTATCAGCTTGTTGAGAGTTGTAATAGCCTTCCTAACTCCTCTATTCATCGTTGCAGTATTCTTCCCTCAGTTCTGGGTGCTTCCCACATTTCTTGGAGCCTTTGGCGGATTGTTCTTAGGTTGGGCCTTACAACCCGTGGTGTCGGGCTTGGCAGCATGGTTGTTGATCACGCTTAAGAGACCCTTCAGGCTCGGAGACAGAGTTCACCTGCCAACGCTAAATTTGAAAGGTGATGTCCTAGCGGTCGGACCAATGTACACGGTTCTCAACCAGGTCGGCGGATCTGTGGAAAGCGAGGAGGCCGTAGGGCGGAGTATTTTGATTCCCAATAACATGCTTTTCGGACACCCAGCTGTCAACTTTACGCCACGTTGGGAAAAAAAGCCTTTAAAACAGACACGATGGGAAAAAAGATCCCGACAACAAACGCCAGAGAAACCCGTCTACTCTCTCGACGAGGTAGTAGTGAGAATAACGTATGATACGGAGTGGGAAGTAGCTGAACGCATCCTCCTCGCTGCCGCTCAGAACGTAACTGCAGACATTATCAAAGCTTCACGAAAGGAACCGTACATTAGGTCAGACATGTATGATTACGGAGTCTACTTGAGGCTCAGGTACATGACACTGGCTACGGATAGACCGCGAATAAAATATGAAATCGAGAAAAAGATATTCCAAGAGTTTTCGAAGAACGATAAGGTGGACTTCGCCATCCCTTTCGTCTATTCTGCCAAAAAAGGTATTCAAGAGATGAGCCCTACATCCTCATGACCGTTTCTTAGAGTGGGAGTCGACGATCCTCTTCTGCACGGCTTCTTGTTTTTCGCCAGCGCTGCGGTTTTTGAGGCACCTAATATCAATGGTAGAATTCTCCCAAACCTTAAATACGCGCAGCACATAGCCCATAGCCGCTCAAACCAGCGATTCCAGAAGATGGTGATGTGAAAGCGCTAATTTTGGCTGCTGGTCAGGGAATCAGACTGGGAAAATTGACCCAGCGAAAGCCGAAGGGCCTCCTTCATGTCGCAGGGGTGCCACTGTTAGGAAGGATTCTTAGCGGTCTCAAGAAAGCGGGAGTGCAGGAGACATGGATAGTCGTCGGATACAAGGCCGACATGATTCGGGAACATATTGGCGAGAATTATGCAGAGCTCAACATTCATTTCGTAGAAGCTAAGTCCTGGAAGAAGGGCAACCTGTATTCTCTTCTAGCTGCAAAAGGGATCTTCCACCAAGATTTTCTGCTCTGCATGTGTGACCACATTTTTGACCCGCAAATCCCGAAAAGCCTTACCGACAACGAATCTGAAAAAGCCCTTGTTCTCGCCGTCGAAAGAGTAGCTGAAGAAGACACCAAAGTGCTTGAGAAAGAGGGCGCAATCTCCGACATAGGCAAAACGATTAACCATTCCAATGTTGCCATTGATACGGGATTTTTCCTCTGTTCACCGAAGATTTTCGAGTACGCCCAAGAAGCTGCGCAAGAAGGCGCAGTCGAGCTCGCGGACTGCGTTCGAATTGCAGCTCAGAATGCGGATACGCAAGTGGTTGATGTAAGCGGGCATTTGTGGAAGGATATAGATACCAGGCAAGATCTTGCCCGTGCCAAAAGATTACTGGTTGAGCACGCGCGGAAGAAACGTGGGGCCTCAGATTTTGTTGCCCGCTATATTAATCGACCAATAGAGAACGCCATCCTCTACCATATATCCGATAGACGGTTCATAACTCCCAACCGCCTAACCATTGCTACAAACGTGCTTGCATGGTTCATAACGTATCTTTTCTTTTCCGGACATTTGGCGCTTGCCTCGATTCTGACGTTCCTAGTGGGCATTCTAGACGGACTAGACGGAAAATTGGCGAGGATAAGAGGACAGGAAACGAAGCTTGGTCGCATGGAACATCCGTTTGATATGCTGTACGAGTTTTCATGGCTTCTCGCTTTAGCTCTGTTCTTGAGCCAAACCCAAGGGCTCCTACCCCTTGAGCTTTGTCTCTTCTCAGTCGTGTTTGTAGCGTTCTATAGATTCTGTTACGACCAGTTCTCAAGAACCATGAAGGTCAGCTTGGACATATACGGACCGTTTGAGCGAGCTTTTAGAAGAGTCGCTGGCAGGCGAAACATATACAACATCTACATCTTTTTGGGGGTCCTCTTCGATGTGCCCCTCTACGCCCTCTACGCCATCACATTTCACTCTGCACTTACGGCAGTAGTTTATGCCGTTAGAGCATCCGTCCACATGCACGCTAGTGATAGAAAGAGCAAACTCGAAAAGAGTTCTGAAATACTTCGCCGCATCAACCTACGCGCGCGAGAAATACCGTGTGCGCGGCAATACATAGGTTCCTAGAACGCGCGCGTGTACATACGGGTACATGTATAAGGCACGAGCACGGAACATGGGTTTTGGCTTGGGTTAAAATTTAACCTTTTTCCCCCCTTCCTACTTTCCTACTCCTACCTCTTCCTCTCTACCTCTATCTACCTACCTTCACACAAAACGAAAAACCAAATACCATAAACTAAAAAACTCTCACACACAAGAAGTCAGAATCTAGAGAAATATGCGCGCGCGCAAAGCCTGCTCCGAGACTTGTTGACAGGTTTGGCTGCCAAGACTATGCTGTCAAGGATTTTTTGACGTATAGACGACTTATCAAGCGGATTCATCGTTCAGTGCGATAATTACTTGCGCAGGTGAAAGCGAGCGCCATCTTTCTAAGCTAGTGCTGAATTATGCTCGCACATTCTTATATCTTGGGTCAAATTGAGATGTCACCCGAGTTTTTCCCGCACAATCCCCTCTATTTCTATTGGTTACTGGAAATACAAATAAGTTGGTTTCCTACTCGTTCTGAAGATGTGATTGTTGTGTACGAAGTAAAATTGAGTGGATCCTATTACGACATGGGACTGAGAATAGGGAAAATGTTGAAGAAAGACAAGGGGCTTCTTCCAGAATTCTCGAAAGAAAATCTTGTGAAAGGTATGACGTATGAAAAAGAAGTGAGAAACTATGCTCCTGAGCTACTAGAAGAACTTCAGGGAATTGCTGATGGCAGCGGTGTAGACTACCGTGTTGTAGCAACCCACGAACTCTCTCCTTACAGAAATCAACCTTCCTGTCTTGTTATGGCGATATCTGGTGACCATACTCAAAGTGGCTTACCAGTTCTTGCAAAAAATCACGAGTGGATAGAAGAAGATAGCAAATACCTGACACTTTGCCACACGAAACCAAATGGGAAGCTGCACAGTCTAGGGTTCACCTTTCACTGGGGCAATATGTCACGGTATGGGGGAATGAACGAAATAGGACTCGCAATATCTTCAGCTTCTGCAAGCTTTGTAAACTCGGGACCAGGAGTTATGTTCAATGTGGCACAGAGATGGATACTTGATAACTGCAAGACGATAGAAGAGGCCACTGATTTCCTTGAAAGGATACCGAAAACGTGGGGTACAGTTTATCTGATGATAGATAAGAAAGGAACCATTGCTAAGGTCGAGGCCCATCGAGAAAAGACAAAGATAACCTACACAGATAAGGGATATGAATTCGTATCATTACGCTTTGATTCTCCTGATATGGAAAAGTACAACGATCAAGATGCGCGCGGTCAATGGGCCTTTGATATGTATTCTGCTAGGAAACCCTTCCTTTTGAAATGGGTCCGTCAGAATAAGGGTAACATCCTCGACGAAATGATAATTGATGCCTTGAAGAATCATGAAAACAAGATGTGTACCCATGATTATGATGGGCGGGTTCACTACGGTATCTGCTGGTCATGGATCCTTTCACCAGGAAGGGATGAAGCTGCTGTTTGTGTTGGTCCTCCTTGCAAGAATCAGTTCAAGAGAATCCCGATATTTCAAGTTGTTCGTCAACTGAACCTAGATTGAATGCTGATTCCCTCTCAAATCTAAGAGCCCGTTGAAGAGTGCGAGGGTGTGATATCTCTCTCTGTGAGATATGTCTAAAATGTTTAGGGTAAAAGGTTAAAATTTAACCTTTTTCCCCTGTGTCCGTGTGTCCGTGCGTGCCCGTGCGTGTGCCCGTGTATTCCCCCTGTCTGTCACTCTGTCTGTCAGTGTCTGTGTCACATGCATGCATAATACATAGTCAACATTCATACAAGTTAAATTCAACACCTCTTGGAATACTTCCAAGACAGTAACAGACATTGGATTTGACCTGAAATGCCACGCAGACGTAAGTCAAAGAAAAAGAAATCTATAAGACCAATAGGTTTTCATACAAGGTAGTTCTGAGCAAGCTTCAATATCCTCTTTTTTCGTCAAAGCGCGCACACACTTTTTAACCCCATGTGGAATCTATGTTTCGCTACACTTCATGAACTGTGGTCTGTCTCATGCTTAGTCTGCTAGCTTGTAGTGTACACACAAACCACAAACAAAACACCATAACACAAGTGGATATAACACAAAAAACCAACAGAACAACAACGTTGGTTCATAATGAAAACAACATACATACGTGGACAAAGACAGAACACAAAACACACAAAATACGCGCGCGAAGTTAGAGTGCGTGTGCTTATTTGGGTTGTTCCCAGGATTCTATGAGTTCTCGCACCATCCTTGCCCCAGGATTTTCCTCGTTTAAACGAAAGATGCGAACCCTACCAAACTTCTTATGCCGAATGAGGTCGTGGTTTTCCAGAACCCGCAGATGCTGATTTGTGGCGGAGTAGTTTAAGCCGGTTCGCCTCGCAATCTCTGAGACGTTTAGCTCTCCAATATCAGCTAGAACCTCCAGAATTTTTATCCGCCCCTTAGAAGAAAAAACATCTTCTATGACCGTCATGATGCACCATCTTGACGCTACATTCTTATCCAACTTTTTTCCGTTCTTCACGCTCACGTATTTCAGTTATAATGAAGAAGCCCAGAGTCTTTACCCACCGTCCGCCTATGTCAAACATGCATACATGCGCGTTTTTGATCACCTTTACTCGTAGTATATCAGTTCTTTTTCCTCGAGTCTTTTATGAAGTTTGCGAACCGCTTTGTGGACATCTTCTTCTTTTCTGGCGCCTGTGCAGACCAGTTTCCCACTGGCGAAGAGGAGGATCACCACCTTTGGTTCGTCCATTCGGTAGATGAGACCGG
>CAYGAE010000083.1:0-7499 GCA_964347855.1 uncultured Candidatus Bathyarchaeia archaeon | reverse complement strand
AGTGCGGTCGCGCGATACGCGCGCGCCGTTTGTATGAATGAAAAAGCTTTATAATTGAGTCGTTTCAGCATTTCTTTTCATGGCTAGGGTTAACGAATTGCCGCCTAAAACCGCACAAGAAGCTTATGAGGTCTTTAAGAGTCTTAAAGAAAGCTTTGAGCCAGACAAGTTCAACTATGTCCTTTTCTATGGCAATCCGACTGATACCGAGATTTCTTGGTGTCCCGATTGCAGGACCGCCCATATTGACTTTGCGAGATTTGCCAGAGACTTTGAGGGAACTGCAGAATTCCACACAATTCCTGTCGGTTCCCGTGAAGAATTTAACATGAATAATCCTTTTCTTACGGATGCTCCGCACTTACACGCAGTGCCAACTTTGGTAATCTATAAAGACGGCATAGTATACCTGAAACTAGTAGATCCAACCTTTGAGGACATCGCTTATTTCGGCAAGAAATTTAAGCTCTAGAACGCGCACGCTTGCAGTGTCATATCACTTTTCGGTGGACAGAGCTGTCAACTTATGTAGACAGCACAAGGTCTAACGTAACAAGTAAGCAAAACAATACTTGCCAACTTGGCTCTTTAGTTCCTTCTCAAAGTCGTTTAGCGGTACAAAACCTATGAGATAGTCAGGAGAGTTCTGTCTTACCTCCCCATGACTTTTCTTACGGCTATCTCAATGTCCCGTCCCTGTACGGTCTTTCTTCCAGCGTGCATAGCGTAATCAATGGCTTCTTTTGCGATTTTTACGCCGATGCCTTCAAGCTCTTTCGCCAATACCTTGGCAGCTGACTCGCTTACTCTAGCCGCTCCCGCCTTCTTGCATATTCTATGCATAGGCGCTATAGACAACTCGGGATTTCCCATTCAACCTCCTCCATAGCTCCTTTTTTCTCTTTAGCCAATATTTAACCTTATCGCCACTCTCTTTTCCAGCCCTGAATACCATTTTCCACTGCTTGACCACAGAATAATATGATTAGTTTAGATTAATCACCCTAAAGGATGGCGTAAGTAATAAAAGCAGCGAGGAAAATGGAACAGTGTTACCACGAATAATTGATAAGGCATGAAGACATATTGAGGGCGGAGGGCAAACAAAGACTTGGGGAAAGTTCGGACAGAAAAAATAAAGAGCATATCTCGCGAGTTGGTGAAGAGATTCCCCAACAAATTCACAACCAACTTTGAAAGCAACAAGACGTCAGTGAAGGCCCTCACCCAGATTTCCTCAACAAAACTAAGAAATAGGATTGCCGGCTACATAACAAGGTTACTGACCATCCAATCCAACGAAGAACCGCAGTCAACAGAAGAGGAAAGAGAAGAAGAAACAGAGTAATCGTATTAACACAAAAGGAAAAATTGCCAAGCACTGAAAAACAAGCCACTACCTCGGCATGCTTATAATCTCTCCATCATACTCTATTCCAAGCAAACGTTAAAACTCACAAAAAACGAGGGGACACAAAAATGGCGATGATGAATGACTATCGGAAGGGATGGGCCCTACGTTATCTTAGAGAGGCAAGAGCTGAACTAGCTGCAGCACAAAAAACGCCCTACATGGCCTCTGGACTGATCTTGGAAGCTGTAAGGAAGGCTCAAGCAGCCATCTACTATAGCATGGGAGATCCCGTTTTTGTCGAGGCAATTGTTCATCAGACTATGGAAAAGAAAAAACCCATCGGGGACCCGATTCTGAGATGCCTTGTAGAGATCGAACGAACAGTACAACAAGTTGCCAAGGAACCAAGATCGAGTCATGAACAGACGTTTGAACAGGTGAACGAGCTTATTCAGACTGCGTCGGATATAGTGGAGCTTTTCACAGGCGAAAAGGCCTAGCTAGACTGCAACAACTATTGAAACATCGTTGACATTTGTTCCGGTTGGTCCTGTGACAATTAGGTCTCCCAACTTTGAGAAGAAAGTGTATGAATCATTATCCAACAGGAACCTAGCAGCGTCAAGACCCAGCTTTTGGGCTTGATGTATGGTCTTCCCGTCTGCTAGGGCTCCGGCGGCATTGGTTGGACCATCTATTCCGTCCGTGCTTATGGAAGCAAGCACCGCCCCATTCAACCCTTGCAACTTCAAAGCCGCTCCCAAGGCGATCTCTTGGTTTCGTCCTCCAACTCCCTTGCCGACTACCGTGACTGTGGTTTCTCCGCCAGTCACAATGCCAGCCGGTTTTGGAACGGGCTTTTCTGTTGTCTCTATTTCCCGGACAATGGTGGCAAACATTGTCCCTATGTGTCTTGCTTCACCTTCTAGGCAGGAGGTGAGAAACAGCGTGTTTAAACCGACGCTTTGAAGCTTGCTGCAGGCAGCCAGGCTTGCTAGGCGATTGTTCCCAACAATGAAACTATGGACTTTCTTAAACGCGTCATCGTTTTTCTTCGGAGTCTCGGCGATCTGTCCTTTCTGGCCATCAAGCAGAACCTCCTTCACAGACGCCGGAGTATAATCCCATAGCTTGTATCTTTCTAGAACTTCGATGGCGTCTTGAAACGTGGTGGAGTCTGGGACGGAAGGACCTGAGGCTATGAAGTCTAAGGGATCACCTAATACGTCTGAGAGAATCAGGTTTATGATAGTGGCCGGATACACTTTCTTCGCTAACCATCCTCCCTTGAAGTTTGAGATATGCTTCCGCACACTGTTGACCTCGTTTATAGTTGCGCCAGAATTTAGCAGAGATTCGGTAACCGTTCGTTTGTCTTGAAGAGAGATATCACCCCGAGGCAAAGGCATCAGGCTTGAACCTCCGCCTGATATGAGGCAGATTACCAGATCATTCTCATCCGCTTGACTGGCTAGATTTAAAATCTCTTTTGTGCCTCTCATACCAGCTTCGTCAGGAACTGGGTGACTCGCTTCTTGGAGACGGATTTGCTTGACTTTGTATTTACCACTGCTGCGAGGAATGTTGATGGTGCCATTCGTTATACGATCACCCAAGACCTCCTCTAGGGCTTCAGCCATGGAGCCGCTTGCCTTTCCACCACCAATCACAAGGACTTTCTTGAACTTTTCCAAATCAAAAGAACTTCCATCAATTCTGAGCAGATTTCCTCTTAATGCAACCTTAGATTTGATCACATCTTTCGGATCAGCTGCTTCCAGAGCTGCTTCGAGACCCATGAGCGCAAATTTTCTGGCCTTCCGGTCTAGCGGTGATTTGGCGTTATTCACTAACTCTTCTTTGTTCTGGATCTTAACCATTTCATGATCTCCTACAGGAGGCTTGCGTAACATGTTTCTAACAAACTATTTGATAAATGTGCGCGCACGCGCGCATTAGCAGCATTTTACTCTGCAATAGTGGAACAACGTAAAACGGGATAGGTATCTGCACGCGTGCGCGGCAATATTTCAAGTTTGCTTTTTATCCATCTCATCATAAAATAAGGATGTCTAGGTAGAGATGCAACATACATACAGTTGACGGAGCAACTTCTGCAAAAGTTCCATTCACCACATTTCTTGATTATGTTTCTAGCTTCTACGGAATTCAAACGATTTGATAGGTTCTCATTCTTTTTAATCGACATTAGTGTGAAAAAGGGACAAGGCAACGCAACAGAAGCATCGGGCTTTAGAGAAATAGTGGTCGATGCGGAAGAACATCTTATAAATCTATTGAATCCACCCAAAGCTTGAAACCTGAAGTAATCACTTTCAAAATGTATCCTTTTATACTTCTTTTTCAGTTCTGTCAGCATTTCTAGAACCTCACGGACCTCACTAATTTTCAGTCTTTCAGCATCAGACATTTCAGTGAATTCTCTTGGCACATTATCCACGGGTGAAAAATGGATTGGGATACTCAGCGATTTCGCAAAGTCAACTGTATGATTTATGAATTTGACCGTTTCGCTAGTTACCACGGAAAACAGATTGACGTCTATACCCATACCACTGACGAGTTCTATGTTCTTCGTAACTTTGTCAAAGGCATCAACACCCCTAGTCTTGTAGTATGTCTTCCTATCATTCACATCAAATGATACCGCTAGAAAATCAACGTATTTCGAGATTTCATCAATTTTCTTGTCCAGCAAAAGACCGTTTGTAACCAAACCCGTGTAAAAGCCAATCTTTTTGCTAGAAAATTCCAATAGTTCCTTAATATCTTCCCTCAACAGAGGTTCTCCACCGGTATAACTCGTCACTATGCATCCCAGATCCCAACATTCCAATAATTTCCTTTGGAGTTCAGCAGTAGTTGCTTCACTTGAAAAAAAATCCGTTCTCCAGACATTACAAAATGAACAGCTCATGTTACATCGATAGGTGCACTCAAAATGGACGAACATGGGATGAACCGGATTTCCACTTAGAAAACTATTAATAAAATTCCCTAGCAACTTGATTCTGTTTGTCACAAGAATTCTTCTAATCTTTTTATCTATTTATTCTTTTTACTAGTCTCTCCATTGAGTTTGAACATAACGTCAAAACCCCGCAATCTCCACATTTGCTCGAACCACTCCAAAGCCAACAAAAGAAGGTTAACTCTCCCGCCTTTTGTCCGATTTTATCATTGTTCTCGGTGATTATACCAGTTTCGGGCGCCCTATCTCTATAGCTGAATGAAATGGATGTAGACTCGCTTTTGTCGTCATAGGAAAATCAACCAAGACCATTCATTGTTATTTTAGTTTGTGCGCTTGAACAAAGGTACAGAATATGGAGGGGAAACATGGCAAGGGCAGCTGCGATGACTCCCCTATATCAAGAAGAGGCGGCCTATAACCAAGATTATCTCGACCACTAATAGGAATATCAGACTCAAGCCAACGCCAAAGAGAGCTCCAGGCCAACCTGAGTCATGGTCTTTAATCAAAGAATATTTGGTCATAGCCAGCAAGACAAAGAGGGAGATACAGAGCGCAACAAACTGGTGAAAGAACGAGAAAACCAATTCGGAGATGACGATGACGAGGGCTGAGATAACGAACACACACAAGAGCTTCTTGAGTTTTGCTCCTGATCCAACCACTATGGACATGGCTGCATACAAAGCAACTGTCATTGCAAGGGTATTCACAACAAAGTTAAGATTGTAAAGGACAAACCCACCAACAGCCAGTGCTAAAGCACCGGACAGAGTCATAACCGTAGAGTTAACGCGCGCGCGCAATTTGACAATTCCCTCCCTCTAATCTAATATTGTCGTTTTTAATTCGCTAAAAATCGTTTCCAAATAGCTAAATATAAATGTTTCGCTCTTTAAAGATGTGCGCGCAGACTCTTAGGGATTCCAGCGGTATGTGTGTGAGAGAAAATATGGGACAAGCGCTCCAAATAGCATCCAAGAAGAGGCTAACTGAGGAAGGGGAAACCCTGTTAAACAGAAAAACTAGCTGAATGTTAAATGTACTTTAGAATCATTCTTATGCTCACAACAAACAGAACTACAGCGAAGAGTCTTCTCAAATTCTTTCCAGAAACTTTTTTGGAAAAGTAAGCCCCGAGCTGAGCCCCAAAGATTACTCCTATAGAGAGAAGAATTGCATAGTCCAAGTGAACGTTACCCAATGAAAAGTGCGTTGCAACTCCTGAGATCGAGGTGAAGATCATGATGAACATGGAGGTTGCAACAGTGACGTGAAAGGGTAGGCCCACTATGAGATGGAGTATCGGAACCATGAGAGAACCGCCACCGATGCCCAAGAAGCCTGATGAAAGACCGCCGAGGAAGCCTAGTGCCAAACCCAAACTCATGTTCGTGTTGTATTCGAAGACGTTGCCCTCCGAATCAACGATTCTGCGGAGCCATCCCCTTCGTGTTCCCTGAGTCCTATCCTGGCGAAGATTGGATGGGAGGGCCATCCGTAACGCAACAAAGATCAAGAAGAGCCCGAATGCGAGTCCCAACAGCCTCGCCGTGAAAAAGGTGGTTAGATAGGCGCCTAAAAAGGCTCCAGGAATTGTTGTCAAGGTCAGAATCAAGCCGACTTTATAGTCGATCCTTCTTTGTCGTGAATATCTTGTCGTAGATGAGAGAGAGGTGAAGACTATCATTGCGAGACTTGTTCCAATCGCGTGTGAGGGAGCAAATTCCGAGACAAGCGTCAAGAAGGGCACAATAAACACACCGCCGCCCACGCCTATCATCGCCGCGACTAGCCCAACAAGAAATGCCACAAAAGGTGTCAAGATCATATCAAATGAAGTCATACAGGCTATCTCCGCAATGCTTATGAGAGTACAGAACATTCTTTAAAAAGTTTCAAGGAAAAAGTACCTCACGAAAAGAGGAGCTCTCTTAGCAGTGTACCATGCAACTTTCTCCATGGTGGCGAGGAGCCCAGAAACTCGCTCTCTAGGCGTCTGCGTCTCAACTGCACGCCCCGCGGTTGGCAATCGAGTTCCCCACGTAGAAGCAGGAGTTGGCGCAATAGCAACCCAAGCTAACACCAATATTACCTACGGAATAAACGGTTTGAAACTGCTTGGACGAGGATTCTCTCCACAAAGCGCCCTAAACGCCATGTTAGAAGAGGATCCAGACCGAGAATCGAGGCAAGTCGTTATAATCGACAAGGATGGAAGAACCGCTGCCTTCACTGGCAAGGAGACTATTGGGTGGAGAGGACATCTGGTTGGGAAGAATTTTGTTGCTGCAGGAAATATGCTCACAGGAAGCAGTGTTATTGAAGCCATGGCTCAAGCATTCGAAAACTCAGGACGAGAAGACTTGCCAGAAAGATTGATGAAAGCTTTAGAAGCTGGTCAAAGTGTGGGAGGCGACAAACGCGGAAAGGTTTCAGCCGCATTGTTGGTAGCGAGCAAAGAGCAGAAAGCAAAACGTCCTTTCCTCGACTTGAGGATAGATGAGCATGGCGATCCAGTTGGAGAACTGAGAAGGATATTCAACGCCTACTATACTTCACTGCATCAAAAAAAGGGTGAACCAAGTAGTAATCCCAATAAAGTATAAGTAGCAATCTGAGATTTAGTGCCTACGTCAGAACCTTTGGAGTGGATTTGGAAACCGGAGGAGAAACTATGAAGAGACTAATCTTATCATGTTTGTTGCTTCTTCTACTTGTGACAGTTACAGTGCCTGTTCAAGCTTCAATTATGATTCAAACCATGGTAGACCAGCGCCTTCACGTTCTCTTTGACTTTGAGCATATAGACCCCGAAATCTATAGTGCGATTAAGCAAGACGACCTATTCGATGTTTCAACCATCCCTGAAACGATTAATGACAATTTTGAGCGGCAGAACTTGACAGATGCAATGTGCAACTTTGATCCCACACAAGAAATCTTCGACGACTCAAGAAACTCAATACACGTAGAGTGCTACTTAACCGGGTCGGATATTCTAAACTTCACAATTAACAGGGATTTGAGGGTTAGGACGTACCATGTGAGGACGAACTGGAGAAAGTTCTCTGTAGCCCTCACTCATGACTATTCCTTTAATTTCACGAACTATTTTGCTACACCAGTGTCGCAATGGGAACTAATCAA
>CAYGAE010000082.1:0-7569 GCA_964347855.1 uncultured Candidatus Bathyarchaeia archaeon | reverse complement strand
GTTTGGAAACTTTCTCGCCGCCCTCTCTTCAGCGATTAACCTCATGTTTTTAGCTAGTTTATATTTGGTGACGCCCATTCGTTTGGGTCTACGACCCGCCTTGGGTCTGGTTTTTCTCATGCCTGCACGTCTAACGCGAACCCGAGCTATGACAAACCCTTGCTTGGCCTTGTATCCTAGGTTCCTTGCTCGGTCGAGACGCGTAGGTCTTTCAATCCTGAAAATTGTTGGCTGTTTGCGCCATTCTATGGCTCTTTGCCACATCAACTCTTTTACAAAAGATTCCTCTGGTTTTCTCCAAGCCCTCGCGATGTATTTGTAAGCCATTTCCATTCCCTCCGTTATAGTGGTTCAACCTTAAGGTTACATCCCTATGGAACCTAGTTCTCCAAACAGCTTGTAGCTATGAGCCACAAAACAATTAATAAACCTTTTCAGCTTACTCTGGAATTTTTTAGCCTACTCTTTTGATTCTGCTTTTTCACTTTGGTTTCTTAAATAGCATTAGACCTTCTGGGGTAGTATATACATATTCAAAGCCTACCTCTGTCAGCGCCCTGGCACCTTTGGCGTTCTTGGCAACTCTACTGATGTAGCTATTAGCCTCGAAATTTGTGAGATGTGTGTAAACCATTGTATTTTTGATGTCTCGATGCCCCAACATCTGTTGAACCTGAAGGATGCTTTTTGTTTCTTGGTATTCCATGGTAGCGCGCACACTTCGCTTCGGATTTCGGTTTACCTTAAGGTTCAAGGAGAGTAGTGACTGCTAAGTTGTCTATGTAAGAGAACAACCGAATGAAACCTAAACAACTTCTCCTAGTTTGAATTTGCTGAACATATCCGGCTACATTCAGCTTTTTAGCACCTTGACAATTCTGTTCGATATGGAATTTCTTCAGAGGTATTCTATGCACGTGTATTTAGGAGATGTTTGAACGTTCTTACAAATTTGTACGCACATAGTCCAGGTAGACTATCGAGAAGGAAAGAGCTTAATCTATCCTGGCTTCTACTTCTATTGAAGGAAAGAGAAGGTTGGTCCACTTCTTTTATCTAATAAATGCGCGCACATAATCATTCGAGAAGATGAAAAATGGAAAAACCTGGCCTAAATAGAATGTGGCGAACATGGGTAAAAATAGGTCCCAAGAGTGAGCCAACACTCAAAAAGTTCCAAGATACAATCAGGCACCAAATGTATCGCATCTCAGAGTTGCAAAAGGTTGGAAAAATTGCTTGGTACTATTTCCTTTTTCATAACAAACCTGACGACCCATCCAACGCATATTTTGATACCGTATTCACTTTGGATAGGGGAGACCCAAATGAGTTCCTACCTGAATACTGTGTTGACACAAGAAAAATCCATTCAATGAAAGAGATAAGCGGAATTGATGCGTCAATACTAAAAGATGGAGACATAGCGGAAGGATGGAGAATAATCGGTGAACAATCTGAGGTTATTATTGACTTAGTCCGCGCTCACACAGAGAATAGTGAAATCAATCGTAGACAAATAATTCAGTTTATGCATTTCTTTATGAATCCGTTATGGCTAGGACACAGGTCCATATCGTTCTATCCCGAAATACCTCCCCAGATACTATTACAGATGCAATTGATGCCTGAAGAAATAAAAAGGAACTGTATACGGTTCTAGTTTGCGCATATAGTCGTGTCTTAGCGCATGAGATGAAAACTGGACTTCTTGAAAGCGAGACAAAAGTTATAACTATTTCATAGGTTGCGCGCGCGCATGATTCTCCTTTCCAGCTACATTATCGAATACTAAACAACTCAATCGCATATCCGAAAATTCTGTGCAAAACAATTTAAGATAAGTGGACTGTATTTTTTATGGGCATTTATTCGGGCTTATGTGGTTTGGTAGATGGCAAAAGGGAAAAGAGTAGGGACTCTGTTGGAGAGGGCGGGGGTTGAGGAGAAGAGTTACAATTGGGTGGAAGCTGCAAGGCTGTACGAGCAAGCAGCGAAGGCTTTTTTGGGGAAGAAGATGGTGAAGAAGGCTGCTGAGATTCGTGAGCAGATGGGCTTCTGTTTTTATAGAGCTGCTATGCAAGCCGAGACACACGAGGATTTTAGAAGTAGAATGAAGCTGGCTGTTGGAGCCTATGAGAGGGCTGCTGAACTTTTTGAGAAGGTTGAGGAAGAGGGGAAGAGGGCGAGAATAAACCATTCTAAGGCTATGGCCGCTTACGCAAGTTATTGGCTTGCAACAGACCCATCGGAAAAGAGAGAGTTGCTAGACGAGTGTCGGAGACTTGGAAAAGAGGCGTTGAAGGACTACGAGGAAGCTGGAGACCGCCTTGGCTACGGAAGAGTGTGCAACGACCTTTTGGAATCATGTGGGAGTAATAGATTGATGCTTGCATTGAACTGGCCGGAGCTGGAGGGGATGATCGAAGAGGCGTTGAACCTTGGGGAAAAGGCTATCGTAGCGTTGTCTGAAGCGGGTGACGATTATGAGCTCGCTCGTGCCTACTGTTGGACGAGCTTTTATTACGCCTACGCAGTATGGTTCAGAGCGCTGAAAGAAAAGAGGGAGGAATTCGGTCAAAAATGCTTGAGCTATTCAAAGAACGCCTTGAAGCTTTCTGAAAAAATCGGAGATCCTTATCTGATTAGCATATCGAATTCGTCGGCGGGCCAAGGCGCCTTCTTATCTGCTGGCAACTTACATTCTGCACGAAAATTTTCTGAGGATCAACAAAAGCAGGGCGCAATCGTAAAGGACAATTATCTGACTGGTACAGCGGCCACGTGGCTAGCCCTCACCACCTGGATAACGATGCTAAGGCTGGAAGAGGATCCGGACAAGCGGAGAGAGGGATATAAAA
Source organism: uncultured Candidatus Bathyarchaeia archaeon (assembly GCA_964347855.1). Lineage (GTDB taxonomy): Archaea > Thermoproteota > Bathyarchaeia > Bathyarchaeales > Bathyarchaeaceae > CAYGAE01. Next base: position 4,708 of record CAYGAE010000082.1, on the reverse strand, counting down.
AGACGACGGAATACGCTGAAGACGCCCTCCGACACCTACGGGTAATCGCTTACAGTTCTTATATTGTCTTCACTTATTACTATTACACTGAAAGCTTCACCCGCTTGGCGGACATTGAAACCGACCTCGAAACAAAGCGCGTTCTTTTAGAAAGGGCGGTTGAGGTGGGGCGGGAGGGATTGGAACTTGCCGAGGGATTAGGTTGTCCATTCTACACGCGGTTGGTATTAAATGCTCTGAGCATCGCGCTAAATTGGCTTTCTAACACGGAGACGAAAGTCAGTGAGAAGAGGCGACTCCTTGAAGAAGCTTTAGAGAAAAGAGAAAAAGCCATCAGCATTGAACAACGAGTAATCCCTTTTGATTACTTTTTTCGTGGCGCTAGCCAAAACTACCGGGCCTTGACAGAAGCTGAACTAGCCAGAATAGAGACAAACAAGCAGAAGAAGAGGAAACTACTCGAGAAAGCGGTTTCATCCATGGAGAACTGTTTGAAACTATGTGGAAAAGACGTAAAGGAACATCCGCAATTATGGAAACTAAGTAATCTTGGACGGTACCATTACTGGTTCGGACGCATTCTGAATCAATTGTACTTGCTCACCGAAGACGAAAGGGTTCTTGAAAGAGCGATCGAGGTCTACAACGGCGCTGTCAAAATGTATGGTAAAGTAGAGCAGCCGTCCAGCATGGCTGAGTCTCACTGGGAGATAGCCAAACTACACGACCGCCTCGGCGACCACCCTAAAGCTGCGCTTAACTACGAATACGCAGCTGAAAAATACAAGCTTGCGACTGAAAAAATCCCGCAACTCAAAGAATTCTATGAAGACTATTCATTATACATGCAGGCTTGGAGCGAAATAGAAAGAGCAAGGCACAACCATGCAAGAGAACAGTACGACCTGTCGAGAGGACACTACGAAAAGGCGGCGAACCTACACGAATCATCAAAGCTGTGGAGTTACCTCGCCCCAAACTATTTGGCATGGGCCCAACTGGAAAAGGCCGAAGACCTAAGCAGAAAGGAAAAAACCGAAGAAGCAATACAGGCCTTCCAAAAAGCCCTCCAACTCTTTAACGAGGCTAAAGCCTCCATCGAAACAGAAATCAAAGAAATCCAAACAGCAGACGAAAGAGAAATGGCCACCCAACTAATCAAGGCCTCTGACACAAGGCGTAGATACTGCCAAGCAAGAATCAACCTAGAAGAAGCCAAAATCCTCGACAGAAAAGGAGAACACGATCTAAGCTCAAGAAGATACGGCTCAGCAGCAGAAATCCTCAGGAAATTAATCGAAGAAACAGAATCCGAACCCGCCCGCAAAGAAGTAAGACCAATAATGTTCCTATGCCAAGCTTGGCAAAAAATGACGCTAGCAGAGGAGAAAACCTCCCCCGAGCTATACGTAGAGGCATCCCAACTCTTCGAGCAAGCCAAAGAACACAGCCTCAACAAGAGAACGAGCCTACTGGCACTGGGCAACAGCAGCTTCTGCAAGGCACTAGCAGCCGGAGCAAAATTCGACATCACCCTAGACATGACAATGCACTCCATGGCCAAACAACATATAGAAAGAGCCGAAACCTGCTACCTGAAAGCAGGCTTCAAAAGCGCCTCCGAATACGCTAAGGCTACTCAGAGACTTTTCGACGCCTACACTTACATGAACAACGCCGAGAAAGAAACAGACCCACAGAAAAGGGCAAAGTACTACCAAATGGCTGAGAAAGTGTTGCAGACCTCGGCTGACTCATACATGAAAGCGAGGCACCTCGAGAAAAGCGAAGAAATACAGAGAATCTTGGAGACGGTAAGAGAAGAAAGAGAACTAGCCGCATCCCTAACTGAAGTGCTACACGCACCACCAATCGCCTCAACGACGGCATCTTTCACCACCCCAACCCCAACCCACGAAAAGGCTGTTGGCCTAGAAAGATTCGAGCACGCCAACATCCAAGGTCATCTCACAGCTCCAGAAGACGTGACCATAAGAGAAGATCTTGAGATCAAATTAGACCTCGTTAACGTCGCCAAAAACTTCGGGTTACTAGTCAGAATTGACAACCTTATCCCTAAAGGATTCAAAGTGACCGAAGCGCCTCCACGATATACATTGGAAGATGATTCAATAGACATGGGAGGAAAGCGGTTTGACCCTCTCAAGGTCGAATCTATCAAGATCTCGGCACGGGCAACTGATGTTGGCGTCTTCGACCTGAGCCCACAGGTGGTCTACGTGGACGAGGATGGGCGGTTTCGAACATGCAGACCCGAAGCTGTATGCGTAAGGGTTCATCCTATGCTCGCCTTTCGATTCAGGACCAAAACCGCCCAGACCGTGTTTGACTGCCTGACTAAAGCCTTCGTGGAAGACTACATGAGACAGAGACTATCCCTCGAGAAGTCTGGTTGGAGAAGTCTGATGCAGATCGTTAAGGACGCGAAGATCTCAAAGTCTAGCGTCTATGGTGTTAGGGGACGCCGAGGACCTGCGATGTCTGAACTGGAAAGACGCGGACTTGTCGAAACACGGCTCTTTCTTGGGGAGCGAGGTCGAGGAGGAAAGATAATCAAGACGCGAATCTCCTACGACAAGGAAACAATCAAGCGACATGTCGATAAGTATGTTATGAAAAAAAAGGAAAAATGAAGAAGCTCATTTTGAACCTGTAATAGGATAAAACTAGCAAGTTCGGTTTTTTATTCTTTTTTCGACACTTTTCCAGTCCAATTTTTCCAGGATTTCCCACAAACTCGTCCTTTCAGCCTCTAGTTCACTTCCTAAGCGTTCTTATTCTGTAAAAATACTTGGCTATTTTTCCTATCATAGATGTCACCAAACTCAGATGGAGGTGACCACAAAAATGGAAACAAACCTGAAGGAGAAGTTGCTGAGAACCAGCCCATTCGAAGCGATCAAGAAAATCGTAAACGCTTTTCAAAACGCTGGTGGGAAACTTTTTGCAGAGAATTCCTTTATAGCCGCCCATTTCAAGTCTAACGAAGCATCAAAGCCAAGTCAACACAGCTTATTCAAGCATGTAACGGTTAACTACCCTTATTTAAAGCGAATGCAACCGAATCTATATGGACAACGACGACGATCCGACACTAGCTAATTAGTGGCGTATGGGTGAGATGCCTGTGTGCAAACGAAAAAAGGGGAAAGATTGGGTGATATCTCCCTTGTGGTGGGGGTTCAAATCCCACCCACCCAACTTCAACACAATGCACTCAATTTCACCATAAAAACAGCCCAAACAACCTTTAATCCTTTATCACGTTGCAATGTGCAATCCTTAATATAAGGCATACAAACAAATGCCAGAAAAGTGACCAACATGACTTCACAAGTAGCTCTAGTCGAAATAGACAAAGACGCCAAACAAGCATTCAAACAAGCACTAAATCTTATCGGCGGCATAGACGATTTAAACACAAAAGACCGCTCAATCGCCATCAAAGTCGGAGTCTTCGACCCCAAAGCAGCAGACCACACAACAGTAGACGTAACAAACGCAATAGTAGACGGCTTCGACAAAGCCAAAACAATCTACCTAACAGAATCAGACAATTACCGCGGAGCAGGCACCAAAAGACTACAAATATGGAAACAACTCTTCTCCAAAAACGTCATACCCTTCAATCTCTCAGAAGACACAAACACAAAACAAGTGAAAATCGCCGACGAGAACATAGGCCTATCCCACATCCTCCTCAAACCAAACATCCTCGTAAGCACCCACATCCTCCGAACATACGATAAAGGAAGCGTAATCAAAAATCTCTTCGGCCTAAATCCAGACAAAAAGAAAGCAAAATACCACAAAAAACTTGAAAGCACAATTCTAGACATTTATGAAGCCGTCGGCGGAATAGACTTAGCAGTCTTAGACGGCACGTATGCTAACTTGAGCGTAACGCCCGATTCAAAGCGAATCGAATCAAACGTTCTCGTAATAGGCAGAGACGCCGTAGCCGTCGAAGCAGTGGGCTTCGCAATTTTAGGCATAAACCCCCTCAAAATTCCTCTAATACAAGAGGCAGTGAAAAGAGGATTAGGCGAAGGAGACATGTCAAAAATCGAAGTCTTAGGCTGCTCTGTTGAAACTGTGAAGGAAAAGATTGCCTTACTGCTGAAGGAAGCGCGCGCATATGCTTAAATGAAAATCCTTCAACAGAATCTCCGTTCATTAGTGTGTCTAATAGCACTTTTATGATTTGTGGAAGAAACTTCGATCAATTTAGATTCCTAGTTTCTCTAGAATGGATGCCTACTTTCTTCGAAGCAATACAACCACATTTTCATCTGATTCATTTCTAAAATCTGGAACCTATATCTGAGCATGGACAACTGACAGAAATTATCCTAAGATTCCACTTAGAGAGCATAGATTATTCAAAATGGCTCTCTTTCAGAAAAGGCTAATCTGAACTACACATTATTTCCTTTTCGTATAGGTTGCATTAGATTCAGAGAGAAGCATAGGACATCTTAGTTTTGATTCAGAGAGATGAGGGAGAGAGCTATGAGTAGAATGTTAATCAGTGAGTAGCTCATGGAGAGAGAGGGATTCTATGGGAAAGTGGAGAACAGCACAACAGTTCAACACAGCTACACTTTAGGGTGCACCGTATAGGCTAGAGAACCTAGCTAAGAGAGGAGTTGGGAAGCTAAGCAGTCACAGGATGACCGAAGCCAAA
>CAYGAE010000081.1:0-7735 GCA_964347855.1 uncultured Candidatus Bathyarchaeia archaeon | reverse complement strand
GGACCCTTCCGTTGGACCTCCCTCGTCGGAGAACCAAAAGACATCTACACGCTTGATGATGTCATCCTTCGAGAATTCTCCTACAACAGAGAACTCTGCCGCTGGATAGAGAAAGCAAAGAACCAAGTCAAGTTTCAAGGCTTGCCCGCTCGAGTCTGCTGGTTGGGTTTCGGCGAAAGAGCAACGTTTGGAAAAATCATGAACGACATGGTTCGGAAAGGAGAACTCGCGGGTCCCATATGGATCGGAAGGGATCACCTAGACGGGGGAAGCGTTGCGTCTCCAAACAGAGAAACTGAAGGCATGATCGACGGCAGCGACGCCATAGCTGACTGGCCAATCCTGAACGCCCTTCTGAACGCGGTCGCCGGAGCAACATGGGTCTCCGTTCACCACGGTGGAGGCGTGGGAATCGGTTACAGTATACACGCAGGAATGTGCCTAGTAGCAGACGGCACAGCAGAAGCCGAACGAAGGATTGTCAGAGTGCTAACCACTGACCCAGGAACCGCCATAGTTCGACACGCTGATTCCGGCTACGAAAAAGCGAAAAAGATAGCGAAGACGAAAGGGCTCAAGATACCTATGTGAAAATAGTAGGGCCCACCAACCGTCAAATATTAGACAAACGCCTGACACTATAGCATTTTTATAATTCTCCATGGTGATTAGAAAAGACTAGGAATGATGACGATGGAAGAAGCGTTCATTGACGGTGAGAGCCTAACGATAGAGGACGCAGTTGCAGTTGCCCGTCATGGTGCCCAAGTAGAGATCCGACCAGAGGCGAAAGAGAAGGTCAAGAAATGCAGACAAGTTCTTGAAGAGTTCGTGAAAAAGAAGAAGGTCGTCTATGGCGTTACAACCGGATTCGGAGCTCTAGGCCGAATAATCATCCCTTTGGAGGATATGAAGAAGCTCCAGTCCAATGTCATCAGAAGCCATTCTGCAGGTGTGGGGAAGTCTGTAGGCAAGGATGTGACGCGGGCGTTGATGCTTTTGCGAGCCAACACCTTGGCTAAGGGAAATTCAGGAATTAGATTGGAGACCTTAGAGACCTTGGTTCAAATGATAAATGAAGAGGTGCATCCAGTGATTCCCGAGAAGGGATCTGTAGGCGCCAGTGGTGATCTGGCTCCCCTATCACACATGACATTGGTGATTATGGGTGAAGGTGAAGCAGAGTACAAAGGAAGAGTGAGAGGTGGAAAAGAAGCTATGAAAAAGGCTGGAATCCACCCTGTTGAACTCGACTCCAAGGAAGGCCTTGCCTTGAACAATGGCACCCAGCTAATGGCAGCCATAGGGGCATTAGCCCTCTACGATGCGGAAAGGCTGATGAAGACTGCCGAGATAGCGGCCTCCATGAGCCTCGAGGCCTTGAGCGGAATATCCGACGCTTTTGACGAGAGAATACATAGAGTAAGACCGCATCCTGGCCAGATAACGGTTGCCCGGAACATACGCTCTATAACTGCTGGTAGCCAGATAATCCAGTCAAGCGAAACGCTTATGAAAACCATGGGGAAACATGAGACTCGACCGCCTCAAGACCCTTACAGCTTGAGATGCACTCCGCAAGTCTTGGGTACGGTGAGAGACGTAATATCCTATGTGAGAAAAGTTATTGAAACCGAGATCAACTCAGCTACAGACAACCCTCTAATCTTCATTGATAATGGTCAATGCTTATCCGGTGGGAACTTTCATGGACAACCCGTCTCAGTCGCCATGGACATGTTAGGCATAGCTTTGACGGTCCTCGGCAACATTTCGGAGAGAAGAATAGCGAGGCTGGTTGATGAAAATCTAAGCATGGGATTGCCCGCCTTTTTGATTCATCAGGAAGCAGAAAAGGGGATACATTCTGGGTTTATGCTTGCCCAAGTAATAGCAGCAGCCTTGGCTTCGGAGAACAAGTCTTTGGCGCATCCTGCCAGTGTCGATTCGATACCCACCTCTGCGAATTTTGAAGACTTTGTGAGCATGGGTTCAATTGCGGCGAGGAAAGCTATGGAAGTTCTACGAAACGTACAATATATCGTAGCTATTGAATTGTTGTGTGCGGCTCAGGGTGTTGACTTTAGAGGTCCAGACAAGCTGGGAAAAGGAACCAAGGCTGCTTATTCAGTTATACGAAAGAAGGTGCCCATCTTGAAGGAAGACAGAGTGCTTTCTATCGATATAGAAAAGGTAACGGAATTAGTTCGAAGTGGAGAGCTAGCGGAGATCGCTGGGAAGGCTCTGGCTTCTACATAAGAACAGCTAAGTTGATTTGGCCAGTTCCTGCAATGCCGTCAATCGTTTAACGATGTTTGGGTGGGTAGAGAAGAGTTCCGTTATCCGGTCAGCAGTAGTCACTCTTTTTCTGAGGATGTCTTCAACAAGGCGGCGATCAGTCGCTTGCGGTCCTAACCTTGCTAAGGACACAATGTCTGATTCGGCCCGATCTGGGTCCGTTATAAAGAGCGACTTCAACGAGCTGAAGCCACTTGCACCTCGACGGCCTCTCTTCTTTTTTCTCGTCGAGCGCACTATTTTGGCCAAACCTTCCGACAGCTTGCGAGGGCCGTCCTCAACTATCGATGCACTGTGGCGGTCGGCGAAGTATTCACGCAGACGGCTTAGGTAGAGGGTGAACATTGTGAGAACCCAGTAGAGCGCGATGCTGGCGATGCCTATGAGGGCCGCTCCACCGCCGCCTCTATCGTCTCTACTACCGTAACCAGACAGAAGCATGGAGAAGCCGATGTAATAGAATAACGCAGGCAAGATGGAGACAAACATCATCACCTGAACGTCTCTATGCTTGAGATGGCCGAGCTCATGCCCTACTACGCCTTCAACTTCTTCAGGCTCAAGCGTTTTCAACAGTTCCGTCGTCACCGCGACTCTACTTCCGGCGATGGGTGAGCCGTAAGCGAAAGCGTTGGGCACCGGGATGTTCGCCTTCATGACTTTAGGCGTAGCAATGCCGCTCTTGCGGCTTAGTCGTTCCACCATATCGTATAATTCGGGATCATCTGACTTTGTAACTTCTTTTGCGCGGTACATGGCATTTATTAGGTATGGAGCTAGTAGCCACTGGATGATGTTGAATATGATGACGAAGAGGGCTAATGTGGTGAGGCTGAATGCCCCGGTTACGCTGAGAATAACCGTGAAGAATAGCGTAGACAACCCTATGATGACTGCTAATGTTCCCAGTACAGAGAACCGAAGTTTCCACATGTTCATAATTTTGCCTCAGAAGAGTGAGACAAGAAGGGGCGCTTATATTCTTTTCTGACACTTCTTGTTTTCAACTTCTTAACTCTGACAATACTTTTCTTGATTTATCTTTAACTATTCGGGCCAATTCTTGGGTCACCACACCCTCGATCGCTGCTTTTTCAAGCTTCTCTTCATCAAGTTTCTCGATTTTGCCATCAGGCCATGTACAGATGTCCACTTCCAAATCTACATAACGAATTCCATACGGATATAGCTCGATAGGCGTGTTTAGGTTAACGTATGTTCCTTTGTATCTTCCTTCCTTCGAGAAGTATGCCGTTTTGAAGTACCACTCGCCTAGCTTGGCTTCAGTGACAGCCCGGTCGCCAGGCTCTTTACGCGTCTTGAGACCGTCGTAAATTCCTTTCCTTTCGAAAATCCGGGAAACCCGAATCACTGAATCACTGTGGTCGAAATCCTCAATCAATGCTTTTCCCAAACTTAAGGTTCTTCCGTCAAGTTTTACGTGTTCTATTTCTATGACAGAACCCGCATCAGGATACTCCTTTTCAGTGGTTTGCTCGAATAGTCTTCCCACCTCTCCGGGAGAACAACCCTTTTCGAGAAGCTTCTCAGCCATATCGACTGCTGATGAGACGTTTCCTCCGCAGGCCTTGTAGAAGTGATGCCCATCAATCGTCAGAGCAACGGGTCTCCGGATGCCATCTAACTTCCTTTTAGATAAGGCGGGAAATTCCACATCCACGGAATAGGGGCCTTCCCAAAGGGTTGCAGGAGCTTTAACCTTCTCAGCTTTCTTCAGAATTGCTTCTTCCTCTTTCACGAGTTTGGCTATTTCATCCTTCAGCACTTTAGCGGGTTGATCGGCCGCTGCAGTGCGCCATAGGATACCACGGTTAGGAGGAGCCAGTTCTTTTCCGAGTTCGAGGAGTTGAGATCGCTTTTCTGGATCTCGAATTCTGCGGCTGATTTTGACTTGGGGTTTTGGCAGTAAGACGGCATATTTTCCAGGGATCTTTATGTCTCTTGTCAAGACAGGCCGTCTAGAGCGTCGCCTTTCTTCTATCTGGAGGACAACTTCCTTCAAGTTAGGATTGGATATTTGTTGGTCGGCAATTCTGCCCACGGTAGTGCCAATGTCCACAAGTAGGGAGTGAGATTCAGGTTCTGCCTCCTTTATGATTCCCTTGTAAATCCCATCCATAGTGAACGGCCATTTTCTTACGACGACATCGTCGAGGTGAGACTGCAGCGCTGAGATCAAAGTGGCTATGGGTTCGACTTTCCCTAAGGCTCTAACTCCCTGTAAATCGCGTCGATCGTAAACGTCGAGATCAGGCGAGTCATCGTTTCTGTTTAACCTGAACCGTTCGCTTGTGGTAGTCGACGGTTGAGCTATGTCAAAGCCATGATCGAGGAGAAGCCTTGTTAATGCAGTTGAGTAGATGCCCCGTATTCGAACTCTCGCCACTTTGAGCCCTCCGTTAGGAGCCGCTTGTCTCTACCTCAATTAGATTTCCTATTTTGGTGACGTGAAACTTTACGCCTAAGATTTCTTCTGCTAGCCATATATTAGTGTCCAAGTGTTCAGTCCTAGCTCGAGTAAGGTAGACGGATCTGCCATTGGCCAACGCCACGTAGGGCACAAGCATGTCCGCTAAGTGCACATCCACAGTAGCCTGAGACTTTATCTCTTCAAAGAGGTTTTCAGCAGCTTCCCTGCCCACAGCTTCACTTGGCTTACGAAGTTCACCGATCGCGTCGCCACCCAGAAGGACCCCTGTACTGGTCTTTGCCCATACTACGAGGGAGCTCCCTTTCTGAAGGAGGTTGGACCGGTCATTTACAACTTCAATCTCTGCGCGGTAACCTCTGGCCTCCAAATATGTATTAGCCGCCGTAGCCTGGCGTTCCGCAACTCTCCGATCCGCTAAGAACGTACACACCGAGACACCGCGCAATTCCTCTAAAATTCCAAACTCCTCGAGGCGTAGCGGTCTCAGGTTTTGACGCGGCTGAATCTCCAAGAATGTCTCTCCCATTCCCCTTGGGTAGTAACCATACTTTCGAACGGTCAGAGAAGTTTTCAACCCCATTTCTTCAAGCAGTGGAAGAAGAAGGTGTTTCAGATAGTTTATGGTGGGTGCATGGCGTACATCTGTTCCGCCCTTTGTGACCGTGATGCGCACAGAGCGTTTAGCGAATGCACATATGGGAAGAACCGTCAACAGGAGCATAGGAATGCTGCCCGCGGTGCCTATCGTTGCCTGTATTTCGCCGCCTATGACGTCACCCGGTTTGAACGTGAGCTCCTGAGAACCGAGCTTGGCGCCCTCAGTCTTCGCGCCACAGAGTTTTGCAGCCGTGAGTACAGCTTCGAGATGCTGAGGACGCAAACCCGGTTGGCTACGTTTCTTACGGATGTTGTATATGTGCAGTGGCTCACCCAAAATACTTGCTAAGGCAACAGATTGGCGGAGAATGGTGCCGCTACCACTCTTTTGACTGCCGTCAATCTCCAAACCCTTTGAACCTCGACTGCCCAATTGTTGCTTCATTCCAGTTTTGCATCATAACTTTGCTAGGATAAAACAAATGAGGAACTTCATAAAATAGTTATGCGCGGAGGAATCCTATGAGCGAAAGAAAGCCCACGACGGAGGAACTCTTGGAGCGAATAGACCGACTTCTCAACGTGTTAAGTATAATCTCGCGAGATCTAGCAGAGATCTCAAAGTCCCTCAAAGTTGCAGGACCGGCAGGTCCTGAGGTAGTGACGCCGGGGGAGCGATTACGCGGAATGGATGATGTTCGGATGCTGTTTCCCAAGGACTTAGGGGACATGCTGACCTTTGAAGAAGCTGGAGAGTACATAGTCATAAAGCCGCGTAGGTACCTGGGATCAGAAAATTTCGCGAAAATCGCTTCGATTATTCGCGACTCAGGCGGGGAATACATCAGCGCAGGGAAAGAATCACATTTTCGCCTTCCGATGGAAATGGAGTGAAAACAGAAGAGTTTCTTGCTGCTGTGAGGTATCTTCACTAGGTGGCGAGAGCCTTCGATAGGTCTTCCAGTCCCTTCTTGTTGTGAAGCAGTCTGAGCTTTATGGGCGTTATAGATATGTAGTTTTTCTCTTTGATGGCGTGAAGATCTGTTCCTGGGGCGTCATCCGGGTAGCTTCTTAACGCCCAATTCCTAATCTTGTACCCACCGTTTTGCTCCGAGTGGATGTCACCGTAGCCCTTGTAGGAAAGGCTGGTAATTTCGATGCTTCGTGAGCCGACTTTTTCCGGAACGTTTATGGAAATTATGTCAACGTCTGGAGGCATACCTTTCTTCAGCACATATTTGGCTACTTTCTTTCCTAGGATGGCTGCAGGCTCCAGCTCCCTTTCAGTAACCTCGGCCTTCTCCGCGAGTTGATCAGTTATTTTCCCTATGCAGTAGGAGACGGCTATAGCGGGAACATGATGGATGGCGGCTTCTATGGCTGCTCCTAGGGTGCCAGAGTTTAATAGGTCATCGATGGCAAGATTTGGCCCAAGGTTTATCCCGGCCACAAGTAGATCCGGCATACGCTTCAAGATTTTGTTGGCTGCTAGAAGGAAGGCGTCGCCTGGTGTGCCGGTGATCGCATATGCTTTTGAGCCATCCCGAAGTTGAGTCTCCGCTATCCCTATGCGCTTGGTTGTGAGGCCTTTTCCTACGCCACTTCTTTCATGTTGGGGGGCGACAACAAGGATGTTTCCTAGCTTTTCTAGTCGTTTCTTTAGGGTAAGTAACCCAGTGGATTGGATTCCGTCATCGTTGGTGAGCAGGATTGTGGGCATGCTGGTTTGTCTCCGACTTGTATTCGATGAAGAGGGTTATTAACATGTTGCGCGAAACGGTTGAGACAGACGCCCGCACACGGGTCCAAGCCAAGTTTGAGATATGCTACAAATATGATCTTCCAACTCCTCCAAATTCTTAGTCTCACTCATGATTCATGCTTCATAAACAATTTTACACATTGTTCCAATGAGATACTAGAAGGGGGGTCGCTGTGCCTATACATAAAGAAGAATTCGAAAATGGAAAACTCCACAGTAGCTTGGAAGAGGAGATAATTTCTTTTCTGAAAGAGCGTGAGGGGGGAGGTTTCACTTCCGAAGAAATAATGGGAGGCGTGCGTTTCTACACAGACTTCGACACGCCGGTAACTGCAAAAAGGTCGACCTTTGCCGTAGCCGATTTTATCTCACTTCTTCACTATTTGGTGAGAAAAGGAAAAGTTAAGATGAAAGTTGTCAACAGCCGAATGTATTTCATGGCAAGTAAACACCATGTGGCGGAGTGTCCTAAGTGTAGGTCAAAAATTGAAGCTCCGCGAAAGACATGGAAAATGGCAGGTCGGCCAGACAGAACAGGCAAAAGAGTTGAGCTCCAGATAGGTCTTTACGACTGCCCCAAACATGGAGCTTTTAGATCCGTTCTAAGTAAGAGAAAGATTTAGTGC
>CAYGAE010000080.1:0-7781 GCA_964347855.1 uncultured Candidatus Bathyarchaeia archaeon | reverse complement strand
GAAATCGAAAAGAGCGTGAAAAAAAGTTGACCGAACCCTTCACAATTCGCAAGTACCTTCGAGACTTGCCATTACCGTTCTGCAAGGGCTGCGGCTGTCTCACAGTAATGAACTGCTTCCTCAGAGCCTTGCACGAACTGGATTACCACGAAATGCGCAAATTCGTCTTCTGCAGCGGAATCGGTTGCGCCGCTTGGATTCCCTCACCTTACTTCAAAGCTGACTCCATACATGCAGCTCATGGAAGAAGCATACCAGTGGCCACCGGCATCAAACTCATGCGACCTGACCTCAACATCATCGTCTTCGGCGGAGATGGCGACATCGCTGGCATCGGACTCAACCACCTCGTCCATGCAGCTCGAAGAAACATAGGCATCACTGTTGTGATGGTCAACAATATGATCTATGGCATGACAGGCGGACAAGTAGCGCCAACCACACCTCTTGGAATCAAAACCACAACCACGCCGCATGGAAGTTTCGACCCACCGCTGGATACGACACGCCTAGTAGCCACGGCAGGAGCAAGCTACGCAGCGCGTTGGACAACCTTACATTTTGAACAGCTCAAAGACGCCATGAAAACAGCTGTGATCATAGACGGATTCGCGTTCATTGAAGCAGTCAGCCCCTGTCCAACCATGTTTGGAAGACAAGTCGGATTGAAAGACGCCGTGGAAATGCTCAGATGGTTCAAACAAAACACTATATCAAAAGACAAAGCCAGCGAAATGACGGAAACGGAGCTGGTAAGCAAAATCGTAGTCGGAAAATTCGCACACGCAGAGAAACGGACGTTTACAGATCACCTTCAAGAAACCCTGAAGAAGGCTGAAAAAGCTGCTCGAAAAAACTGAAATAAGAATCGCAGGACTCGGCGGACAAGGAGTCGTCCTAGCCGGACAGCTTCTCGCAAAAGCCGCAGTCTACGACGGAAAACACGTGGTTCAAACTCAAAGCTACGGAGCAGAAGCCCGTGGAAGCGCCGCACAGAGTGAAGTCATAATTTCAGACCACGTGATAAAGTACCCAAAAGTCAGACAGTGCGACGTCCTAATCGTCATGAGCCAACCAGCTCTCAACAAATATGTAGAAAACTTGAAGGAAGGTGGCGTCCTCCTCCTAGACAAAGACATGATCAAAACGGTCCCGAAGCTAGAAGCAAAAATCTTTCGAGTGCCAGCGACAAGCACAGCAGAAGCAAAGTTGAAACGCAAAATCTATGCCAACACGGTCATGTTGGGCGCCCTCACTAGAGCAACAAGGATCATTAGCCAAGAAGCCATGAAAAGCACAATCAAAATCAGTGTGCCGAAGGAGATGCTGAGGGAAAATCTCCGAGGATTCCAGCTAGGCCTTCAGCTCGTGGAAGATCTTAGAGCAGCAACATGACGGCCAACAGAGCGATTCGAGCCCTACGCTTTTTGGACATCTGAACCTAGTTCTGCAGGGTCTCCCAGCTTCAACTAACGATCGCTTCTCCAAACAGTCCCGCTTCAGCTTGTTGACGTTTCTGTCAACCAATAGGTTGCAACGGAAAGTGGCGCGCGCAGGGAGAGAGAAAGGAGAATTCACAACATGCACGCGCGCCTTCTGCATTCTCGATCTTTTGACATGAAATGCTAAACCAGTAGAGGTTTAAAAGTAGAACTCACTTGTTGTAGTCACAATTTGTTACTGCAGCTAGGTGAACCTCATCCAGTGCGCGAGAAAGGCCTGAAAAAACTGGTGAAAAAACTGTAGTAAGCGTCGGTACGTGCACGAAAAGTGATAGGAAACACTCGAATCAGCAGGAACGGGTGAATGTCAGGATTTTACTTATCTCTTCCCAGATCTCGACAAATTTGTCGCCTTTTGGGGTCGCTTGATACCTGATCGGGCTATGATGAATTTCCAGAAGCCGAAGTGAGCGCATTTGATCGAGATATCGATTTAGCATGCTCCAGGACAGATTCGCCTCATAAAGCAGTCGTGTCTTGTTTTGAGGTCGCCGGCAGAGACTCAGTATATCCGCGATGATTTCGACCTTGGGTCTTTTTCTCATGAATGCTAATATTGAAGTAGGTTATTTAAGTCTGTGTGACTGTGGCACAACAGCAACATTCGCAACGAGTTCGGTCTATCTTTCCCTTATTTTAGGCTCTTTGACCGTGAAAAGTATTATCAGACTCACTGTGACGCCTAGAATGATTGCAAAAACGAATGGATGAGCAGGGTTGACGTCATAAAGGAAGCCACCGAGAGTGGATGCAGGAACGGTAGCTAGAATGTTCAAGGTCACAATTGTGCCCAGAATTCGACCTCGCTTCTCTCGGGGAATCATGTCGGCCAGCAAGGCATTATACGCCGGCATGATCAAGCATCCGCCCACGCCGAACACCATGAAGACAACGAGCAACTGAGCAAAGTCTCCAGAGAATAAGAAAAGGACACTCGCCGGGATGTAGAGAAGATTCGCCAGAAGTATAGACCTTTTCCGTCCAATCTTGTCTACGATCTTGCCGAGAGGAAAGCCAAGAACCAGTGTAATGGCAACTGATGCAGTATTCACAAGGCCCCATTCCATCTCGCTTACCCCAACCATATCGAACACGTAAAGCGACGTGAACATGCGAAACATGGGTTCTTCAAAAGCGCTCACCAGAAAAGCAACCGTAAGAAACCTTAGGGTCGGCGGCATGTCTCTCCAAGCTTCTGCTATTGCGCTCAAAGAGTTTCTGAAAGCTGCTTTCATCTCTGCTAGCTTGATTTTCTGGGGAGTATCAAGCGTTTCCTTGAGAAAAAGCAGTCTAATGACGGCTGCAGCCATCAGACAGAAGAAAACCACGGTGTAGACTATGCGCATGCCTGGAACGAGGCCGAAAGTCTCCACCATGAACGCGGCGGTAGCGGGTGCAAATATCGTGGGGATGTTGGGAATCACATTTGTGGCAGCATAGCCCATTCCACGTTTTTCTGGAGGAACGGAGTCGGCAAGTATTGCGTCGAGAGCCGGCTGGTAGATTAGACTCAAGTTCGATAGAACCATGCCGATGAGTACAAATCTCCAGGTTGGGGCAAAGATGTAGAAGAGATACGAAACGGCGATCATGAACGTCATGGTTACTATTATCTGTTTTCTGCCATACTTGTCGGCAATGTAGGCCCCTGGAATTCGAACCAACCCTAGGGTTGCGGCTCCAATAGAGCCCATTAAACCGATGATCGAAGGAGGAGCCCCCAGCGCTCTAAAATACGGGGATTCAAAAGAGAACACCAGCGAGAAGGTAAAATACACAAACAGCCAACTCACAATTAGAGTAAGCAGGTTGCCTCGCATGAAAGCGAATTCACTTCGGATCTTTGCTCGAACAGTCTTTGACATCTTCGACCGCTCATTCCTCAGCGAATGTATTCCTCAACATAAGACCTCGAACTTAAAAAGGTGAACCGTTTCCGGCTCTAAAAAACCAGGCCTCCTTTTCGTGGTCAAGGCATTTTAATCTTGTGGGTTGGTCCTCACATGTGCAAGGCTAGGTGATTGGCAGAAGAGCTTTACACATTCGAACGTGTGAAAGTGATTACAGATTCATACATGATATTCTGATGCTGCTTTCACAAGCGTTTTATCCTTTCTTCCAGCAAGAACACAACAAGGTGTTGAACAGTGAGAGCCAAAAAAGACACTACTTGGCCTTGGAAAATTATGGTTCTAGTTCTTCTGATCGGGTTCATCACAGGTATTCTTGGCGGGGCACTCGTCGCCCCATTCTTTGCAGCTCCAGGACCGCAAGGTCTCCAGGGCGAAACTGGACCGGCAGGACCACAAGGTGACGAGGGACCGCAGGGCGAGACCGGACCAGAAGGGCCTGAAGGACCACAAGGTGAACAGGGAGTACCTGGCCCCGAGGGGCCCGCAGGTCAAGATGGCACTGATGCCATTCTGCAAATCTGGCAAAACCGAAACGACACTCAAGTCGACACCAGCAGCTACGCGACGGAACAGTGGCACAACATGTCCACGTTCGACGCTTCCATGCAACTCACCATCATCGTTCAGCAGGATTCCAAGATCTTTGCCCAATTCTCAGGCACGCATCTCGTAGCGTCACCGGCCTCAATCTGGGTACGCATGGTCGTGGACAGCAATCAGAACAGCAGCAAATACGTCTGTGCAAGTCAGACTCCTGCCAGCGGAGTCTACGAAATGAACGGACACATTGAATTCCTCACTGACTCGCTTCCCGCTGGAACGCACACTATCAACGTGCAGTTTCAGGTAAAAGTGGCAACCGGTGGTTTCCCAAACATACTTGACCGAACGCTTACAGCAATGGAAATCGCTTCGGACTGAGCCCACTTAAGAATCTGCTGAGGAAGAAAGCCAGACGCGGGCGTGCATTATCAGTACCTATTCCATTTCAGGATATCCTCAAGATCCCGTTTAGGGACGTGCAGCACTTGGTCACTATCAAGCCAGTACTTGATGTCTCCATCTTTCACTCTGTCCACAATCGGATTCTCAGCTGGATAGCCGAGGGCCACAACCAAGATGATTTCAAGATTCTCTGGGAGGTTCAGAATTCGCCTCAGCCTTGGCTTGTCAATCGCACCCAAGATGCACGAGCCTAGTTCTTCTTCATAGGCCACCATAGAGATGCTCATGGCCGCAATGCCGGGATCAACGCCATAGCTTTTGCGGATGCCCTTGTCCAGCAAAATGACGATGTACCCGCTGGGCATCTCCTCCTTGCTGGGGTGATAATCAGGCAGGTAGCCCGCCCATTTCAGCGTCGAGAATATCTTTTCCAGTAATCTTTGATCATTAACAATCATGTATTTCAAGGGTTGAAGGTTCATCGATGAAGGCGAAAGCCTCGCGGCGTCGACACACTTGATGAACACGTTTTTTGGAATATCCTTTCTTACATACTTCCTAATCGTTCTTCGGCTTGTTATTTTCTCATAGATCATGGTCTCAAATCCTAGGGCTGAGTAGTGTTATCACTTCTGTCAAACGGGTGAATAAAATTCTTTTCAGAGCCTTTCATTGCGGGTGTACCTATTTACATGAAGAGGTTCCAGTCGCAGAAAGGAGTGGACGACCCGAAAATTGTGTGACCTGGCATGACTTTGTGCGTGACAGAAAAAGCAAGTTGAATGCCGCTGTGTGGTTTCAGGACTAGGGATATTCCCTTTGCCAGAGCAAGCGCATAAGGAGACGCATCCCGTCCAGAAAATCTACGATACCGTCTGAGTTCAGATCAGTAGCTATATCGTAGAAAGGCTCATACCACCAATATCCAAAACTCCGGCTCCACAAGGTCACGTCGATGACGTTTATGATTCCATCCCGGTTGATATCACCGACTTCCCAGAACATGTCGGCCAGCAAATCATCTATCGCGAGAGTTGACATGAAGTAGTTCGCGTTCCTCCACAGATCACCATGCATGCTTACTGCATCATAGAATTGAAAAATCCAGGGACCTGTGCCAAACAGGTTGGTGGGTGTGGGTGATGGTCCAGGCGTGTAGCCTGGAGCCACGTTGTAGGGTTCGGTGGGGTCGTAGTCTAGGATGGCTTGGGTATCAGTCCAGGGTCTATCCCAAATTTGCGGCGGCAACATTGCGGCGAGACTTGCGAAGTCATAGAACAAGTCGAAACCTGCCTCATTGACAGTTATAGTAAGGTGGGTTGCATTTGTTGCCACGACATCACTTAAAGTGCTCAAGATCCCGGCATATCGGGGCATTTGATAGTCTCTGACGAACTCCAAGCAGAATTCAACATCATACGCCGTGAAATGATAGCCGTCCTGCCAGTAGACATCTTCTCGCAATGTGAAGTTCAGCTCCATTCCACTTGCAGTCTCTTGGACCGACCAGCTCGATGCCAGCCACGGAATGTCATAGAGGTTATACGGGTTCACGCTCGTAAGTCCATCATACGATCGGGCGAGAAGCTCCCATGCGTTTTTAGAGGACGCACACAGTGGATTACACGTTTCAGGTTCATCGCTCAAGGCCCAGACGACAAGAGTTTTCCCATCTTCGATTCTTTCAGTTCCTGGTGCCCAGTTGATATTCAGAAAAGTCCATTTGTTATTGGAGCCGTATGCCCACGATTGGAGAATACCTCTCAGATCTGGATTGTACGCCGAGAAATGATACTCAGTAAACATACACATGTAGGCCAAGGCGAAGTTGTCAGCGTTAGGCAACTCTGGCCAATATAGCTTTTCTTGGATTTCTTTGGCAGCCACTTCTGCATCGTTAGGGTCGAGGCTGAACTTGACTGCATCGCAGAGAGTGTCAATGGTTGGGTCGTGAACCCCTGGAGCATTGCTCCTGCCTAGATAGGTCAGACAGTCTTGGCTTGAATGGAGCAATGAATACAATTGTCCAGGCGACCAGATTCTGCCAAAATTGGTACAGACAAAATACGCATCGAATTCAGCCTGCTCATAGACAAGACTTAGCATCTCGCCGAAGTCCACATCATAGTTGACCAAGCCGTGCATGCCATTTTCTGAATTCGCCGCCAACCCAATCGATTTTAGGTCTTTCACAAACTCTGAGACATGTTGATGAGATGTTGGCGCAACTTCTGCCAACGGTGTCATGATCTGAATTAGCGGCAACGGATTGCCATCAGGCGTATTCCAATAATCAAGATTTGTGACCGTCTCGCTGCTATCCGCGTCTACGAACGTGTAGCCAGCAGCCTTGAGTATGCCGCACGTGGAGTGCTCACTCTCAGGAGACGTGAAGGGGTCGCCCGGGTCAAATGGATGGATCGGTACAGCTGAGTTGTAATATTTGGACTGATACCCTGAGACCAGCGAACGAACCGGCGTCGCAGCATAACCGTAGATTGCAGGAACAATTTCCAACTGGTTATAAGAGTGGACAAGGGCGTGCCTGAACTCGGCGTCGTGAAGAGGCCAATACGTTATTTCAGGCCTGTAGTAGGACTGGATTGTAGTGGTATTCCGAATGTTGAAGGCGATATAGACTACTTGCAGCGAGAGTCCTGGTATCATTCCTCCGCGCGCTGGCATTTTGACGAAGAACCCATCGTCTTCCAGCTGTTCAATGTCACTGACCCTTGGAGCACCATCGGCACCCATCAGAATAGGTGAGCCAACATCAATAGGCATGGACATGCTTGGCCAAACATGATTCAGTTCAGTTTGAATGGCATAACGCGTATTGTCAGGACCCTTAATCACGGTAAATCGTAGCAGGTCTATTTCCTGGTCACTCTGACCAAAAACTATGGGCACAAACAGAACTAGCAACACCAGAGAGACTAGAGCGGAATACTTCATTTCTTGTCTCCCCCAAGTTCTCCGTTCAATCTACGACGAAGGATGTTTGGGGGGTTAACTAGATGTTAACCCAAGACTGTTCCACAATGATTGTTCGGTTCACAACTAATAATACTTGTGGAACATTCTTCAATAGGAACAAGCTCCGCGCGCATTTGGTTCACTTTCGCATTATCAACGTAGAGCTGTCGGCTACGAGACGGCGAATTCCAATCAATGCAAGATTAGGCAGGTATTCAGTTTCAAGGACTTGGTCGAGCTAGAAATCACGTTGTGACATAAATAGGTCACATGTTCACCTTCAACATTTCGGCGAGTCGCTGAATTCCTTTCACTATCTGTTGCTCTGATGGGTACGAGAAGTTGACCCTCATGGTGTTCTGTCCTGCACCGTCGCAGTGAAAAGCTGATCCGACAACATAGGCGACGCCGTTTTCAACAGCTTTCGGAAACAGATCGTTTGCAC
>CAYGAE010000079.1:0-7794 GCA_964347855.1 uncultured Candidatus Bathyarchaeia archaeon | reverse complement strand
GGATTGCGTGAGGAAACCCTAAAGCAGCTAATGGCGCCCGCAGTTCCGCCGGTGCGCGGATTCTACGATGAATGCCTAAAAGTGAAGATTGCTCTTTCACTGGGTTTCATGAAGCCAAGCCCGAAGAACCCGTTCGGTCATCCGAACTCCTTTGGAGCCCCGGGGACAGGGGGGTCCTTTGGTTTTGCTGATCCCCATGCCAGGATCGGCTATGCGTATGTCCCAAATCTAGTTAAATTCTACTTGACGGATCCAAGGGAAAGAGCGCTACGTACGGCAATGTACCGCTCTATTGGCGAGATCGATCCCTACCACGAGCGATGAGATCAATCTAACGCTAGCGCGCGCACTAAACTCCAAGTTGACGTTCAAATCGAGTGCAATTATTCTTCTACAATTTTGGACAGTTTTCTTGCGCTTCTGATGTTATTAACCAGATCTTTTGGGTTCGGAACCATACCGTCCCAACCTGAACTTTCGACAAATTTGACAAAGAATTCATGAAGTTGTTTTGGTTCAAACTCCGCGATTTTCGCTGGGGAGTCCAATCCAGCCTCATAGTACAGTCGTGAAAGCTTCTTCTTAACATAACCGATGCGAGTG
Source organism: uncultured Candidatus Bathyarchaeia archaeon (assembly GCA_964347855.1). Taxonomy (GTDB): domain Archaea; phylum Thermoproteota; class Bathyarchaeia; order Bathyarchaeales; family Bathyarchaeaceae; genus CAYGAE01. The sequence goes on along the minus strand of CAYGAE010000079.1, from coordinate 7,191 downwards.
ATATCGGAAAGCTTCACTAGTTCCAGTATTGCTTCTTCTGGAATACCTAACTGTTTGGATAGGTGTTCACGTTGCTTCTGTGTTCTTCCTTTGTCAAGCATTTGTTCAACGTTTTGGATTCCGATGGATGCAAGTTTCTTGACATGGTCTTGATTGATGTTTAGAAATTCCTTGATTGGGAAAATTCTCCGCGTTTGTTTGGTTCTTTCTTCCCGAAGCGTTTGGGTATGATGCAATAGATCTTCATTGCCTAGAAAACGGAAATAATTCATTAAGACGTACAAATATCCTTTTGCAGATCGTTTCTCACTTTCAATTTCCGCTACAAAAGCGTCTATGTCATCAGTTGTCCCACTATCAATATCTTTTCCTCTTTTCTCGAGCAAGTAGGAGATGAAAGCCTTCAAAACATTCACGTTTCGATCTACTACAGCCGGTTTCTTTCCTCTCCGTTTCAAATGCTTCCTGAATTCTTCTTCATTCATTTTCTCCACGCATGAAACTTGTTTTACATTAATTGTCTCGTGGGAAGATGGGCAGCGCGCCCATATTAAATTGTCTCCAACCACAGCCTCGTACGCGCGCGTCAACTGTCTCTGATAAACAGTATGCGTACGTTTGCAGTTGCAGGAGTAGAAGCCTCATTGATTGGTGCCAAGAAAGGGGAGAATGGGGTTGTAAGACAGGAAAGGGGTGACTCCGCGAAGACTGAAGTGTCTGAACGGTCACTTTTCCAGGGGGTCGCATGATTCTACTTTGGTTTGTCAAACAGACGCGAATACATTAGTGCTTGTGCTTTTTTCTGCTCTGCTTCTAAAGAATTGTAAACAAGGGCGTTTACCGGGTTATGCTGAGCAACCATTGATAAAGGATTAGGTGACGAATCTTTGGAATCGTCCTTTCCCAATTCGCGAATCAGTCTGGTGATGCTGAGCACTTTTTCCTTTGCTGAACCGGAGATTCCTTCTAAGGTGAGCATTTTCCTTTTCATACATACCACCTCATTTGTATTTTAAAACAACTGTTTTAATAATGACCAAATCGTCTCTTATAAAGCTTGCGTTTTAATAGACAAAAGATTTTTATACTCACCCAAACTATGTTATTGTTGGGTAAACCGATATGAAGCCAGTGAAAGCAATAAGGGATCCTGAGGCATTCAAGCTGTTAGCCGACGCAACCCGGAGAAAAATAGTCTTCCTGCTTCGAGTCAAGGAGATGACGGTAAGTCAAACAGCAGCGGAGCTCAACATCACGCCTCAGGCAGTCTACCACCACATAAAGAAGCTGCTGAAAGGAGGAATGGTGGAAGTTGCCCGGGAAGAACGCATTGACCACCTCATCGAAAGTTACTATCGCGCAACCGCTGAGACTTTCTTCTGCAGTATTGGCAAGACCCCTCGCAGTTCGAAAGTCGCAAAGGAGCAAGTGAGCACAGTTCTCAATGCTTTGAAGAAGCTTGGGTTTAACATCGAATTCGATGAGCAGAAGATCTCCCAATTGGTCGATATACAAACCGAACTTGAGGAATGTTACGATTCTGGGAAGTTTGAAGATATGATTTCCCAACTGGATGAAGTAGACTTCCTTACAAAACAGATGGTTCAGAAATACGCTGAAACACTGTCAATGGCCGATAAAGACTTCACGAAAGAGCAGGAACTCGATAAAAAGTTCAAGAATTTGCTGAGATCCCTCGTCAAGAAATGAGACAAACATGCATCAGAGACCGAAAAACGCTAAAAAGCTCCTGCCGAATATGTACATGCCGCAACCTATACGGTGGTTGCAGATACGCAGCACATACTACTCGTAGAGATTGGCCATGACCTGACGCTTCTTGCCCTGTCAGCCCGCAAATCCGAAAGCGCCTGAAAATATTCCGTCAAGCACTTGTCCGTTTCAGAAGGAACGGTTTTTAGAAGAAGAAATAGACCATCAGGGCGGTTGCGAATGACATTGCTAGAGACGGAATCATGTACTTGTACGTTTTGCTCAGTGGACATTTGAAGTAATCAGCTGTCAAAACCAGGCAAAGATGTGTTGGTGCGCCTACGTATCCGAAATAGGCTGAAATATAGAGCAGGCTTGCCGCTTTCGAAGTGAAGTTAAAGGCGCTTGCCAACATGGGCGCGCTTATGGCAATTCCTCCAGCGGGTGAGCCGACCAGAAATCCTAAGACTGCCGGAAGGATTGCCAATAAAACTGTGCTGTTAATGTTTCCGCCCGCGAGAATTTGTCCAACAGCCTCTGAGACTTCAGAAGCCACTGTGACGTTTCGTAGAAGCATGGCGCCATAAGCGGCTAGACTTATCATATAGAGTCCCTTATTGCCAAAGGCCCTCCTTACGACAGTCAAGCTAGGTCTTTTAATGACGGCAAGGAGGACTACTCCAATGAAGGCGGCAATCCAAACATCGACCCTGAAAAGCAAAACTATTAAGATCATTACCAAAATGGGCGAAAACATTACAAGAAACAGTTTCAAATTCGTGTGAACACCTCTTCTGGGATTCTCTTTGTTGCGCACATTCGAGCTTTCCCGCAGGCCAACGAAGTATCCTACGATGATCATGACTATCACAACGGGGATTTGCCTCATAACAAGCATGGTTACGGAGGTTGCAGTGAGGGCCGCTGTGAGTATGAGCACTTGGCTAATGGGATACACTGGGAAGATTACATGCCGAAACCAGATGTTAACATAGGTCTTCTTATCCTTCTTTAGATTAAGTCTGTTTGCTTCTGTTTCTACCAGTGGCGCTGACATGAGGGCGCCGCCTGCGACTGGGAGCAGGCCTATCACTGCTGGAAGCATGCTTACCACAAGCTTAGGCCTCCTAACTACTTCGCTTAGACTACTGCTCAAAGCGTCTATGGCTTCTGTTTCCTTGTAGAGCAGGCTTAACACCATTATACCAAATGTTGCGGCCACTAGCGAGACTGTTACAGGGTCACTTGTTGTTTCCCAAAGAACTCGGGGGAGATCCTCTAATCTGAGTGACAGCAGGCTTAAGATTAGCGCAGTCGAAACCAGTGTGACTCCCAAGTTTACACGCTTGTACAGCAGTGTTCCAAGAAAAACAAAAGAGACTACAAGCGCGGTTAACGGGTCAACGAATCCCAATTCAGCAACGCCTTGATTCGAATTGAAAGTTCAAGCATTCGGTACATGTGTATCCTGGATATTGATTCTCTCTTCATAACTGTTTTGTGTGGATACGAAGCCTACCCCTTCCTTACGTGAAGGGGAATAGCTTGAGCAAAAAAGCCTACATACGCCAAATGCGCCTCTTGAGGCAACTCGTAAAGACCATGGATCGCAACATAAAAACGAACCACTGCGACTAACCCAGAAAGGGCCTTTTAGAACCATCAACATGTTTACCCAATTGTGCCGCCAAAGCACACAAGTTGCTTTCAGCATACGCGCGCAACCAAACCAAGCGCGGCGGAAGCGTTAAAATTTTAAATTCCAGAAAAGAGATACAACCTAGAGCTTGTGGAGGGTGTCCGGTTTTGGAGCCGTTTCGTTGGGTAGTTTTAGGAATGTCTGCTATGATTGTGGGAACCTGTTTGCTTGCTGGCGCGGGATGGATCTGGTCTCTCAATCCGGAAATATACGAGGAACTGCAGGTACGGCGACGATGGTTTCATATCTCTGGCCCTTTGCTCATCGCCGGAATCGGAGCAATCGGATTCGGCCTCATCTGTTTCACAGTAGGCTGGCGACTTCGAAAAGGACCAATCTAAAGAGTCATCTTTTGCGTGCGCAGAAGACCAAAGAATCGGGTAGAGTTCAGGCGAACGACCAATGAGCGACGAGAAGGTTGCAAGCGTTTTGAGGGGGAACACTCTGCGGGTCTATTGGTTCTTGCTAAGGTCATCGAATGGAGTCGTTGGCATAAGGGAGACTCAGCGAACACTCGGCTTTTCAAGTCCAGCCTTGGCAGTGTATCACTTGGACAAGTTGGCTGAATTAGGGTTGGTTGAGAAAACCCACGGCGAGTATCGCTTGGTGAAAACTGTAAACGTGGGGATCTTGAAACAATTCGTACGATTAGGAACCTTGATGCTGCCCCGTTATATCTTGTATGCCACCATGTTCACCGCGCTCCTCGTTTTTTACCTAACACAGTTCAGACGAGTAGACTTCTACAGTGTCTTCGCTCTGATCTTGGCATCACTTGCCACAGGAATTACGTGGTATGAAACGCTTATGGCGTGGAAACAGAAACCATAAGCGCGCGCAAGAAAACGGGAGAAAAAGAGGGGGTCTGTGGATGTGACTACTAAGGGCGCAAGTGTTTGTGTCATCCCTTTCTTAGCTCAAGGTAGTCGGCGAAGAGCAGGATACCCTGTATGATGAAGTACAATCCTACAATCCATTGCAAGAGGTCCGGAAAGACTATCACAAGTACGCCGAAGATGATGGCAATCATAGCAAGGAGAGGTTTTGACACCGTGACACCGATCTTTTTGAGGCCTTTTTCTATCGCTTCTCCCATCGAAATTCCTCGACTCAGCTTCTCTTTGAGTCTGTATTTAACATTTTTCGGTTGAGGGATGTACACATCTGTTCAAGATTTTGAACAGGGTGTTCAAAACTGTTGAATTAAATACCTGGCGGTATCTTTACCTGAGGGAGTGAAAGGAGAAGATGACAGACAAGCCTCGAAATGTGGGAACTTACGGAGCTGTCGGCCTTCTTATTGCTGCCTTGATAATCGCGGGAGTCGTGGTCGGAGGCGCATACTTCCCAGACTTAAGATTGCCAAGTATAGTCTCAGGTAAGGGCAGATTGATCATCGAAGTAATGGACAAACCTGTTGAACTTAAGCATCTTAACATAACCATTGACAGTCTCTCGATAAAGAGAGTTGAGAACGATACTGAAAGATGGATTGACCTCGAATTGCTGGGAGGCGACCCAATCTATTTTGATCTATTAGCTCTCCAAAATGTAACCGTGGTTCTATCTGATACTCAAATTCCAGCTGGGAATTACACAAAGATGAAAATGCATGTACTAACGGCTAATGCGACCTATCCCGATGGGGAAACCGTCGAACTACGCAAAGTTCCCAGCGAGCACATCCAAGTGCTCTTGAAGCCTCACCTCGAGATGAGGAGCGACGATTCGATCAAGGTGATTATCGACCTCGAACCAGACACAGCAAAGATAAGTATAAGTCAGAGCTTAAACCTGAAGCCCACCATGAAAGCCATGGTTAGTGGCTAATGACGATTCTTTCCCCTTTTTTGTGTGCTTGAAGCGCGGCACAATTGGCGTCTTGAAACCATACCGCAGAAAGGAGATCGGCACTGTCTTATGCTAGGCGCTATGCAGTTCTCTATAAAAAAGTCGGTTTAAAAATCATCCGAAAAGACTTAACCTACCTCAGGAAGATTGATGGAAAACCCATGGCCAAAATTCTCCCGATGGAAATTACTTGTTGATGTTTTGACGTCTTCGAGCTACTTATATAGCCGGTCAAAGCCCTTTCCTCAATAAAAGGCGACCCAAATGAGCTCGGCAAGCATCAACACCCAGTCGTGGAGACAGTTCTTCACGCTCTACAAATTGGCGGAACTGGGGGCATGCAGCCGAACCGTAAAAGTCTCGACAGAGTATCTTGCTGAAAAGACGGGGACCTCACAACAGACAGCGTCTCGCCACCTCATTGAACTCGAGAAGAAGGGATGGATCAAAAGATCGATAACCCCCGAAGGGTGTTTGATCAAAATCGCTGATACCGGGGTCGCTGAATTGAAGAAACTCTATTCTGATCTGCGGCTGATATTTGAAGGCGCCTATCCTCCCCACCTCACATTGGAAGGCGTGTTGTTCACTGGTCTAGGTGAAGGCGCCTACTACGTAACCCGAGACGGATACCGCAAACAGTTCCTGGAAAAACTGGGATTTGACCCCTACCCCGGAACCCTCAACCTAAAGCTAACAACCGAATACGACATGAAGACAAGATCAGAACTCGAATCCTATCCCGCAGTAGAACTCGAAGGGTTTGGAAACGAGTCCAGAACCTTCGGCCCAGTGAAATGCTATCCAGCAATAATCAACAACAAGGCGAAGGGCGCCGTCGTTAGTGCGTTAAGAAGCCACTACAACTCCTCAGTGATCGAAATAATCGCCCCAAAATTCTTACGGGGCAACCTCAAACTGAAAGACGGAAACAAAGTGAAGGTAGAGGTCCTGATTTTGCCCTAACTCATCGCGCGCGCGAGAAAAACCGAGCTGCGTGACTTGTAGAATCACACTGGGCGCGGGTCTTTGCATTTTCTTATCTCTTGAATGCCTCGATGATTTTCCGCTTTATTTTCGAGGAACTATCCAGCTCATCCTTCCTAAATCTCCCGATCTTCACGACTTCGATGTTGAGTCTCTTCTCAGCTACGACCTTTCGTACTTCCTTTTCTATGCCATCTTGATCGTGTCCCACGGCGATCACATCGGGCTTGATCTTTTCGATTACTTCTTCTATGTTGAAGTCTCTGTAGCCAAGGACCGCATCGTCAACGACTCTTAAAGATTCCACGACTGCTCTTCTTTGGTCTTCTGACATGACGGGCTTCTTTCCCTTTCTCTTCTTAACCGTGCTGTCTCGAGCTATTATAACAATCAGTTTCGCGTTTTCTCCCCCCGCTGTCTTAGCTTCTTCCAAATATCTGACATGGCCAAAATGGAACAGATCGAAGGTTCCCGAAGCCAACACAACTTTTCTCTTCTTCACGTTTCTCTATCTCCATGAAAATTCTGCGGCTTCTAGCAGTCTTAATGCGTCTAGCAACCCCTCACTGTAGGCTACAGATGCCAGTCCGGTTTCAAATTTTTTTCTGTCTTGATAGTATTTGGCGTCTTTAAGATAGCGTCTAGCCATATTCACAACACTATTAATCTTTTCCATATCAACATTTACCGTTGCGCGAGATAATTTGATTACAGCAAGAACTCGTTCGGTGTTCTGAATATACTTAGACAATAATTCCTCAGCAGAAGTCATTCATTCGTCCCTCATGTGGCTGGCTATGCGCTAAATCCATAGACTAACTATAAAGCTTGTGCGCGCGGGACTTCTATATGTTTCATTCGATAGTCTGCCTTATTTCGGGTGGTGCTTTCGCTAGCGTGATGAGTGCTTCGGCTTCCATGAAGTGCAGTTTTCCAGGGAA
>CAYGAE010000078.1:0-7878 GCA_964347855.1 uncultured Candidatus Bathyarchaeia archaeon | reverse complement strand
AATCTGCAACAAGGATGCTTTCTTATATTTCTTCAACTCGTTGTATCCGAACTCGATCAGTCTCTGCTTGGCTTCTTCTGCGGTCAAACCCTTCAGGCTAGATTCTAGACTGCGTATGACCTCTTCCTCTTCGATCGCGTGCCATTGAGAAGACAATATGACCAAATCAAACTATACTTTGCAATTAAAAGATATTGCTAAGATATGCGTGCTCCATATGATGCATATTTCCATTTATTTACTTACGACTTTCCATATGCGCGCGGAGTTCAATCCCGATATTGCGCCAAGCCTCTTTGAAGGAGCATCGCTTGACATCATAAGTCAACGTTACCCACAAGGCATTTGTCTTCTTAACACCGCGATCTCTAGGATTGAAGAAAACCAATTCGTCAGCCCTGGAAGACAGCCCTTGAAATCGACGATATACCCTCCAGCGATAAACGTCATTTCCCCGCTTCGCACACTTGACCGCAAAGACCTCATTCTTAGCGCCATCCCAACGCGAAAGAATCATGTATCTGACATCAGCCACCCACTCTTCATAACGCTCAACGATCTCTGGCACTGAGTAGTTGAACTGCAGATAATCTCTGAGAAACGCCTTGAGCGAAGGCAATTCCTGAGCAAGGAGTCAACCCTACGAGACACAGCAAAAAAAGGGGAGAGATGCGGGAGATATCTCCATTCTATGCCATGATGCGATATATGACATAATTCTGAGGACATATGGTATAAGCGCGCGCATGCGCTGTCGTTTCATTCCACTGTGTGCGCACACGTTCTGAGAATACATAATGCGAATACTGAAACCTTTTATGTGCACATAGAGATTGGACTAATGAGTGCACGCATGCTCGCACTAGAAAGAACTCTGCACGTAACCTTCTTTCAAAGCATGTGTGCGTGCGCTCACTTCTCCCTTTACCCGCGATAGCCGTGTATACGAGGCAGAGAAGCGAGGAGACACTCACTAGGGGATAGCGTTCTCCATTTGATTCGCAAATCTTTCATGAACTGTATTAATGTTGAACAAAGATACCCGAATCCTTATTAGAGCGATATATCGTAAATCTTAATATAAAATATGGAGGGGAGGTTACGTGCAGAGAGGTCAAGCCTTAGTAATCTTCGCAACGGTTGTCTCTTTGACCGCAGTCAGTATCAGCTACGCGGTGCTCACAACTATGACGACTATCTCCGGAAACGGATCGCTCAAAAGCCTCGGAATTGGGGTATACTGGGACCCTGAATGCACCGACTCAACATCCTCACTTGATTGGCTGCTGTTGGAACCAGGATCATCACACGATGTCACGCTCTACCTGAAAAACGAGGGAAACTCCGCTCTTACGTTGAGCATGGCCACGGAAAATTGGAACCCCGGATCCGCTCCGGATTACATGACCCTAACCTGGAACCGCGAAGGCCAACAAATCAATCCCAACGAAGCCATAGGATCTGTAATTACGCTTGCTGTCTCCGAAACCGTGCAAGGCATCGACTCGTTCAGCTTCGATATGGTCATCTCGGGCACCGGCTGATCAATGCCCCGGTTGCGCACAAACTTTCCTTTCTTTTTTTTGCATACTAAAACAGATTTCACATCAGAGCTTGCGCGCGCGCACGTACAACCTTTTGCTACGCTTCCTTTCTGACTTTCGAGGCCACAAAGCACTACAGACTACTATGGACACGAGTAAGAGAATGAATAAGATAACGAGCCACCCCGCACCCTGGATTGCCAGTTCTTCGAACACCGTAGTGACTCACCACAGAGAAGAACGATCAAGAGACCCTAAAAGGAAAGTTTCCTGATTGGAAACATTGTGTCGCTTGAAGTATGTAAAAGACCATAGGTTGACTTTGACCATTACGCAACTGCTTGTCCGCAAGGTTTGCGTTTATCGAAGCAACGCACATCTTTGATTATTTAGGGCGGCGAACATCTACGACAGGATTCTGCGCACGTAGATTTAATAAGTCTCTACCGGCTTGAGGTACGGAATAGAAAGGAGATACTTTCATGATCACGAAAGAAAAGATCACGAAGTGCGCCCAATCGATTGTAGCCGGCATGAACCTCAAGAACGGCGAAGCCATTGTAATCCGCGGAGGGACCCACACCCAAGAACTCCTAGAAGAGATCGGCATTCTCTGTTACCAGAAAGGCGCCCAACCACTAATCATGGCCACCACAGACAACTACACAGCACGAGTATACAATGAGATTCCGGAAGAGACGCTGGAAACCACCCCAAAGCACTACCTGGCAGCCATCAAGCATGCCGATGGCTACATCGTGGTTGAACCCTTCAACGATCCAGACGTTCAGACAAAGTTTCCTCGAGAAAAGGTCGCCGCGAGGACAAAGGCGACTGTTCCAATCCGCAAGGAACTCTACGGCGAAGAGACGGGGCGGGGCAAGAAATGGACCTACGCAGGGTGGCCGACGCGGGACGCGGCAAAGTTCTACGGCGTTGATTACAACGATCTGGAACACTTAGTCATCGAAGGGATGATGGTGCCGACCTCAGCGCTCAAGGAGTACACTTCCAAACTGGCCCACCACGTGAAGGAAACAGATGTGCTTCACGTCACCGACAAGAAAGGGACAGACTTCACCTGCAAAATTAAAGGGCGCCGCATCAACGAGGATGACGGCCTCATCGATGATCATGACATCGAAATGAACGAGCTAGGCAACAACTTACCAGCCGGAGAGTTGTTCATCGCCCCTCATGAAACCTTCGGAGAAGGAACCATCTACTGTCCCATCACTAAAGATCGGTTCACCAACAAAATCATCAAGGATATCACCCTCCACTTCAAGGATGGCAAGCTGCTTCTCGACGAATGCGTCGCAGGAGTCAACCGTGACCAGATGATTGACACCTTCAAACGCTGCCTAGAGATTGACAAGAAAGAGGAAACGGTTAGAACAACCAACATTGCTGAATTGGGCATCGGCTGCAACCCCGCCATTGACAAAGCGATAGGCTACATCCTCACCGACGAGAAAGTAGGCGGTTCAGTTCACATCGCCTTCGGCTCGAACATAAGCTATGGAGGAACCGCCAAGTCAAGCATGCACTGGGACTTCGTCACGCACCCAAGTGCCACGATCGAGATCATCGACACGAAAGAGATTATCATGAGAGACGGGAAGCTCCTCTAGGGACCTAAGAACCCTTGGGCAACGTGAACACGTTATCGCACACGTCCAGCCTTGTCTAATGGTGTTCACCTTCTATTCCGGTTCCATTGCCCGGATAGTCTCGATGGCCTTTGTCGCCCATTCGGGATCCTTCAAGAGGGCTCTACCCACTGCCACCAAGTCGACCCGCTGTTCCTCGATCAGCCTGTTGGCGTAGGTTGGCTCCGTAATTCCCCCTACCCCGATAACAGGGATGTCCACAACTTCTTTGATTCGCTGGGCTTGCGGAATGAAATAGCCCTGTGTCCCTTGAAGGCGCTGAGGTCGGCTGCCACACAGACCTCCAGACACGTCAAGTATATCCACTCCGGTTGCCTGTAATTGCGCGGCGAAAGTCAGGGAATCTTCAATCGCGACGCCTGCTGGATCCAGATCATCTGAGCCCACCCGGTATAGAACGAGCCTTCCCCGCACTCGTTCCTTCACCCGCTCAACGACTGCGAGGGGAAACCGCATTCGGTTCGCTAAGCTTCCACCATACGCATCGCTCCGCCGGTTGCCCAAGGGAGAGAAGAACTGGTTGAGAAGGAAACCGTGTGCCCCATGGATCTCAACGCCATCGAACCCAGCGTTCATTGCTCGCTCCGCGGCCCCTGCGAAGGTTTCAACCAACTCTTCAATCTCGTCAACTCGGAGCGCGCGAGCGTTGCCGAAGGACGATGGAGCAACCGGGTCCATTCCCGTCGTCTCTCGGCGGGTCGCTCTTCCGGCATGATTAAGTTGGATCACAACGGGCGTGCCTAAGGCATGGATGCGACTTGAAAGCTGCTCTAGGCCACCAACCAGATCGTCATCATATATTCCCAGTTGCTTCTCGTTGAGCTTCCCATCACGGGAAATGTAGCTGTGTTCAATAATCAGCAGCCCCACGGCTCGTGACCGGCGAACGTAATGTTCAACAAGCGTTTCCGATACTGCGCCCTCAGCGGTAGCCAGGTCCGTGGCCATCGGGGGCATCACAACCCGGTTCCGGAGCGTTAATCCCTTGATCCTCAACGGCGTCAGCAGGTTAACCATCACAAAGATCCTCTTGCAACTTCTAAGCCAGCACCCCCTAAAAATCTTTGACACCTTCACCCGCATACCGAAGCTTGCTACGTGAACACGTAACATATAAGCAGAGCTCTCCAACTACTCTCTGTATCCGCAATGTTCGCAGAAAAAGCCACGCTCGGCATCCTCCAACCCATAATCAACCCCTGGTACGAATCGGTAGCCAACCCTGAGGCGGCTCAAAGGCGAGTGCTAGGACGCCTAGTCAAAGAGTACGACAAAACCCGCTACGGAAAGACCCACCACGCCTCTGAAATTGAAGACATCACGGACTTCAGAGCAAAATTCCCGACGATCACTTACAAGAACCTCAATCCATACTTAGCCCAAGTCCAAAAGGGCGATCACACTGCGATTCTGCCAGAACCTCTCGTCTGCTGGGTCATGACCCGCGGTTCAACAGGGCCTGCAAAGGTCTTGCCAGCAACGAGGACCCACCTGGAGCAAATCTTCACGTGTGGAGCCAGAGCGCTGATAAATCATGTACTGAAGAAGCAAGCCTTCAGTCTACTCACAGGAAACATTCTCAACCTCAATTTCCCATCCACCGTCCACACCACCGTCCTGAACGGACAGCCCGCAACCTACGGGTACAGTTCAGGAACCTACGCACGACTCAATCCAATGTTCGAAAGGGTCAGTCTGCTGCCTCGGCAAGAGGACATCGACGCGTTAGGACCCGGCATCACCAAGTCAGATTGGGAACGACGATTTGAACTGGCTTACCAACAAGCACTCAACAAGAACGTTGTCGCCGCGATGGGGGTCACCCCAGTTATCCTTTCCTTTGCGAAATACGTCAAGAAAAAACATGGACAGAAGCCTAAAGAACTCTGGAACTGTCGCGCCCTATTTTGCACGAGCGTGCGAAAGATACCGTTCAAGTATGCGCCCATACTCAGGGCCTATTTCGGAGAGATCCCCGTCGTAGAGATCTACAGCGCAACAGAAGGTGTCTTCGCGCAACAACTCGACGACCTGCCCTACATTACGCCGAACTACGACACATATTTCTTCGAGGTCGAAACCGGCAAAGGAACCAGAATGCTGCATGAGTTGAAGCGCGGCGAATGGGGAAGACTCGTCATCTCTTCCTGCATGTTTCCTCGATACGACATCGGAGACATGATCGAAGCAGCGGGCAAGAACTATTTCCGAGTGTTTGGACGACGCCGCACCCTAACGCTTTTGGAGCATAGACTGTATAGGCTGTTCTTCAGATGGTTCCTCTAAGGTCGAGGAGATCGTCGGGTGGCGTAGAGCACGCCCACTATGATGATCACACCGATTATAATGACAAATGAAGCCCCAGCGACTTCGGTCCTAAGTACCCCGGTGACCTGCAGGAAAAACATCAGGCCTAACAAGATCAAGATCAAGCCCCCGATCAACGGTCCTATGATCCCGAACTCGCGTTTCTCGTACTTTTCTTCTTTCTCACGCTTCTCCCTTTTTTCCTGCTTCTCGGCCTTCTCGGCCTTCTCGGCTTTCTCAGCTCTGGGCCGTGGGGGGGCAGCCACAGCAACCGGAGGTTTCTCAGCCTTCAACGAAGCGCCACACTTAGGACAGAAAGCCATCTGCTCGCCGACTTCGGTACCGCACTTGGAACAATATGGCATTCTACACACCTTGGTTTGAGTATAGTCTACTTCTATTGGAGTGTTGACTATTTAAAACGTAGCCTTCAACATTTGCTGAAGAAACGTTATATGCTCCTATCTCACAACAATGCAGTTGGGATGTGGAATTGAGTAGAATTCCGAATGAGCGTCCAACGAGATACAGCGAAGCGGTCTTCAGCGCGCTCTCGGCGGGGTTCTTCTTTGTACTCGTGGGCGCGATTTTCGTGATCACGCCTAACCTCTTCGGCAAGATCGTAGATTTCTTTCAGAGCTTCACGATCGTGAGAGTTCCTAACACCCCGATTCACCTTCCTGCGCCAACACTTCCTAGAGCGCATACCATCGTCTATTCAGCTGTGGCCCAATTCAGCCTCGTCTGGGGACTGTTTCAGATCGTCCTCCTGGTCATACGATTTATGGCCCGGTCACCGTTGAGTAAAAAAGCAGAAACCGCAGGAAACCTAGTCTACTGGTTAGGAACGAACATTCTGGTCACGACGTTTCTCACCGAGTTGACAACCAGAACAACATGGTTTGCGTTCTGGACGACGATCCTGATGCTGGTTGGCGTTTCCCTCATTGTCAGAGCAATCGTCTTGGCGCTTCGAACATAGCCTCTGCAAGAACGCCCGTAGCATTCAGCCCCGAAAGGAACGATCAGCAATCATCCTAGACGCACTCGTCCATTCTGAATCCCTTTTTTGAAACGGTCTCTGGGCTCACGGTGTTTATCTGGGTGAAAAGTTATTGACTTGCTGAGTGAGAGGGATGAAATACTTCCCGTTGGGCAACATCAAGCGCAGCATTTTTCTCAGCCTGACGACTTTTCAGTTTCTGCGCTTTGTCCGCTGGGGCGTCTTCTATTCTTTCATGTACATTTACCTCTACACCCTAATGGGCACAGTGACGCTTACAGCCTTGCTAGGAACATTTAACATGGTTGCTTCGACGCTAGGACAAAATCTACTCTGGGGAAGAATTGCCGACAAACACAAACTGCGAGCCAAACTGGTGGTGGTCGGTGAAACACTGGCCGGATTCTTTTACATAGTCGTTTTCTCGCTACATAAGTACCTACTGAACACCGTAAACAGTTTCACCGCAGGATTGTCAATCATCTTCGGGCTGTCAATACTAGAGTTTTTCTGGTCGATGTCAGATGTAGGCTGGGCGGCCTTGCTAACTGACGCTACAACCCCCGAAATCCGGGGCAGCGCTGTGGGACTCCTGAACTTCATCGGCTCCATTGGCAGACTGATAGGAATTGGCTTCGCCGGCTTCCTATACAGCAACGGCGCAGGTTTCAGCCAAGGAACGATCTTCTACGTCGTGTCGACCATGCTGTTTGCCGGTTCCCTCGTAATGCTCATGGCCTCAAGAGTGGAAAAGCCACTCACCGCCAAGGCTACAACGCAGACAGAGGCGCCCAAAGAAACACCCACAGGCAGAAAACAGCCGTATCGCTGGTGTTTTGCGTCTTTGGCGCTTGTAGTATTGGGTGCAACATCGATCAATCAAGTCTTTCTGATATTTCTCAGACTTCCAGAAGGTTTGAACGCGAGCGATCCAGACGTAAGCCTGATTCTAACCGTATGGACCGTTGGCGGGATGATGGCAAGTGTCTCGTCAGGCAAGTTGGCTGACAGGATCGGTAAAGCGAAGGTTTTGATGTACGGCTTTGTGTTGGCTGCTGCAACTCCACTTCTGTACGGAGTCGTCCCAAATGTCGTCATTATAGCTTTAGTCCATGGCCTTGGCGGAGTAGCCTCTTGGATAATTCAAACAGTGGGCTTTGCCCTCGTAGGAGACCTGATTCCTAGCACCCATCGAGGACGCCTATTCAGCGTCTACAACGCCATAATGTCGCTGGCATGGGGCCCTGCAGGCCTCTTAATAGGCGGCCCCCTTGCCGATATGCAAACCGAAATCGTAGGCATACCCAAGCACAGAGCCTACGCGAACACTTTCTTGGCATCATCAACGATA
>CAYGAE010000077.1:0-8249 GCA_964347855.1 uncultured Candidatus Bathyarchaeia archaeon | reverse complement strand
TACAGCCTGTAGACGCCAAGTATTGACAGCAAACCTTTGAGCATTATTCAGACCCCAAACGTGCCTCAGTAAGTGCGTGAACGCAGGGGCAGCTGCGTGTTGTTGGTAACTGTTCAATCGTGTTTCTTAAAACTTGCTGAATCACTGGCCTCTTCTCTTTTGCAATCTCGGATAACTCATGGGCTGTTAGGCGCTTCTGGATTCCAGCTGCCATATTTGTAACGAAACATAGGGTCGCGTAGCACATCGCTAACTCTCGGGCAAGCACAGCTTCCGGCGTCCCAGTCATGCTCACAATGTCGCAGCCCAACCGCCTGAACATCTCAATCTCCGCAGGAGTCTCGTATCGCGGTCCTTCTGTACAAACCAGAACACTTGTGTCCCATGCTCTAACACTACGTTTCTTCAATGTCTTAGTCATGATCGCCCGAATCTTCGGACAGTAGGGCTGAGAAACGTCAATATGTGTGACAGGGGCTCCTTCGTAGAAAGAGGGTTGCCGAAGTTTAGTGAAGTCAACCAGATCGTGAGGAATCACAAAGTCGCCTGGTTTAAAATCAGCATTTATGGCGCCCACGGCGTTCGTTGCGAGTATACGTTCGACGCCCATTTCATGCAGAGCGTAAATGTTTGCTCTGTAGTTCACCTTGTGAGGGGGAACAGAATGATGAGGTCCATGACGGGGCAAGAAAGCGACTAGTTCCTCGCCGACTTGACCTATTGATATGGGGGGTGGAAGTCCGTATGGGGTTCCCACTCGCCTCTGTTCTGCAGCTTTTAGGAAATCTACCAGGCCGGTGCCGCCTACAATTGCCACTTTAGTCTCCTTTGAGCTCCTCAATCTCTCCTTTCCTCTTCTTGAAAAAGGTCGCGAAGGTCCTACGTAGCAATGAAGTGACTAAGATAGCGGACACCGTCAGAATTACTCCTCCAACTATGGATATCACGAGTTCAGTGAAAGCCAAAGAAGGATCGATGAGGATAAGTGATGTCTGATAGAAGACCTGCCAAGACCACGCAACCACAACTACGATGGCAACGGTTCGCAACACCCTGGGATCACGTTCCAGATACCAACGAATCGCTCTGCCAGAGAGCATAACACTGATGCCGATCACGATAAGAGCTACGGACTGTGAAATAAAATGTCCCCCAAGCCACGGAAGCAAACCAAGCCATTCACCAGGGTTTTTAGGAGGAGATGGGAGGACATCGATGGATGTGTTGGCTGCAAAAGCACCCTGATAACAGCCAATTGCAATCAATAGAATTCCTGTAACCGCAGAGAAGCCTACCATCTGCATACGAAGAGGAGGCGGTGAATATTCTCTTACCCATTTATAGAAGCTAACAGCCATCTTGTCGAGACCGAATCCCCTTGCGGAGAGGAAGATTCCCAAAACGATGAGGAAGGCTATCCCCGTTGCATACAGGGCGCCAGCAAGGGACAGAATACCCAACGTGACTAAAAGGATTCCTGGCAAACCCAAGGCGATTCTAGCATAACGAGGGTTTTCCCACAGCATTCTTAGATATCGAGAAAAGATTGCGGCGGTCTGCTCAATGGATTCGCTGTGTTTCACTACAACCCTTCGAACTGAAGTCACGGGCACGCGGGACTCAACTAACGGTAGAACAGCTTCATCTGTGAAGCCGTCCGTAACAAGGACAACATCACTTGCCTTGAATGTTTCCAAAACTTCGGTGAGTTCTGAGACAAGTTTTCTGTCTGCCCCTACACCACCGAGCTCAGAACCTGCAATGGTTGCGACTTGGCATTCTTCGTTTTCTTTGCTTCCTTCCTTCAAACGGTCGTAGATCCTAACGGCCTCAAACATTGCATTGGCGTCAGGTTCTTCCGGGTCCCGCAAGGCTAGGCCGAGAGCCGCGTTTATGTTTTCTTTTCTTCCAACGACTGGTGTTTTTTCGCCAGCTTTCACGCCTAGGTCGTCATCTCTGTCAACGCATAGAACCAAAATACGTTCGTGTTTCTTCTTTGAAGTCTTTGACATTGCAGGCGTCACTTTCATTTCTGATTACTAGGCACTTTAATCTTTCTTTTCGCGTCTTTAGGTCTCTTGAAACCATGTTTGCAAGACTTCGAATTATACCATTCCTTTTTCGGAGAGGACTTTAAATTCCTCCCAAGTCAGCTTTTCCCCGCGCTTTAGCTTCTCTAAGGCCTTTTCTTCAAACTCCTTACGGAGCTGCGCCTCACGTTTTGCCCTCTTTTTGTCTTCAACTTCGTGGAGTTCTTTGCGTAAAGTCTTGATCTGGTCCAAGCGTTGTGTGCATCTTTGATTTAGATCCTGGGCTTGCTGCTTGTTCTGTACGTATTTCTGATGGGCTTCGTCTGCTTCTCTTTGGAGAGACTGAGCTCGGCGGGAGGTTTCTAGCATCTGGTGGTGCAATTCTTGGCTCTGTTCTGCGAGTTGTGATAGATCTTCGTGGTATGTCTCGGCTTTGGTGTGGAATGCTTTTTCTTCGGTTCGTAGCTCCAGCAGAGTCTTCTCCAACTCTTGGCTCTGTTCATGGATCCGCAGTTCACCTTCGAGAACGGCGATCCTGTCAGTTAGGAGCTTCTCGTCTGCTACAGTGTAAGGTGTCGTTTGGATCCTCCATTCGAGTCTTTCGATTTCCTCTTTTGTGGCCCGCATACTTCTTGAAGGTTTCTTTTTCGTGAGAGCTTCGATTTTCTTCTTGATTGTCATGATTTGGGTGTGTTTTTCTTTGCGCTTCAGTTGCGCTTCTTCTCGTAGGCTTTTGAGTTCCTGAACCTTGTCGTTGAGTCTATCTCGTTCTTCTCTTAAACTGCCGATCTCCTTTCGTAACTCTTTGATTTCTTCATGCAGAGCATCTCGCTTCTCAGCCCATTTCTTGGCTTCTAAATTTAGTCTGTCTCGTTCTTCCCGAAGTGGAGCAAGTTCTCGGTTAATGTCTTCAATTCGTTCTTGGATGGACTCAGACATTTTCTTGTCTCCTTGGAACGGGTTCAGCCCATTTTAGGATTTGCCGGATTAATGTTTGGCCTTGTATTGATGAGAATAGAGGGAGCGTCCAGTTTTCTCTTGGCCTTTTGCGGGTAACAGCATGGTTTCTTACGTTTTTTCGGTATGGTTCTTTATACAGGAGGATTCCGCGTCTTTGCCAAACTGGTGTTTTGGCTAGGTTGACGCCTCGGCTGAAGAGGGCTTCGTGCATATCTTCAGTTTTTAGGCCTCTCAGCATTTTTGCAGCTTCCGATGGCTTGTAACCCTTCTCGCGGAAGAGCCAGTATGCGTATGCGTTGTTGTGGTTGCGCCAAGCATCTTTTTGTCTCCAGGTCAAGTATTCGATGATCTTCTCTTGAGAAGAGGAAAGGACGATGCGGGAGTCGAAAGCCACGGTCGCGTTCTTGTTGAGAAGTTTCTGGGCGCATAACGAGAAGGCGCTTGAAGCGACTCCTGCTAGGACCGAATCTATCTTTTCCACTCTTCTTCTGAAGGGAACTGCCTGCAGAAACAGTGTGTTAAGTTCGTCGCTTGCAACATAGACCAAGGCTGGGTTGAAGTTGCTTTGAAACAATGCTCTGCCAGATGCCACGAGGCACTTGGCGAAGTCTTCATCGAAGGGTTTTGCAGCTCCAATAGTCTGGGAGACTGCTTGGAAACGCCACCCGTCGAGTCGAATGAAGAAGGGGATCTCAGGCGGGATTTCCAGCTGGGAAAAAATCTGGTATCGAGATGGATATAGGCTTCTCGTGCTATTCAATGTAATCTGTTCCGCTGTTGCTCGTTCATACCGGGGCGGCACTCACGAAGGTTATTCCAGTATGATTCTTGCGTCTACCGTTTTTGCTCCGTGCTCGTAGACCATTATAGGGTTTAAGTCCAACTCTTTTATTTCGAGATGATCCATCACTAGCCTTGAGGTGTTTAGCAGTATCTTGACGATTGCGTCAATGTCCGCAGGGGGTTGCCCCCGATAGCCTTTTAGCACAGGGTAGGCCTTGACCTCCGTTATCATCTCTTGGGCGTCCTGCTCTGTGAGCGGCGCGATTCTGAAAGTGACATCTTTTAGGATTTCTACGAATATCCCGCCGAGACCAAACATAAGGGCTGGTCCGAACTGGGGATCCTTGGTAGCTCCGACGATGACCTCTGTTGATGTAGGTGCCATCTCCTGAACGAAGACTCCTGTAATCTTTGCGTCCGGTTTGTGTTTTTTCACGTTGGCCAGGATCTTTCGGTAAGCGTCTTGAATCTCTTTGGGACCGTTTAAGTTGAGGATGACTCCGCCGACGTCAAACTTGTGGATTATGTCAGGAGAGACTATCTTAAGAACGATCGGATAGCCGATTTCATCCGCCGATTTCACAGCTTCCTCAACGGTCTTGGCTACACTAAACCTGGTCACTGGTATCCGGTACTCTATGCACACCGCTTTCGCCTCGGGTTCCAGGAGAAAGTTTCTTCCTTCCTTGCGAACTTCCTGAAATATTCGTGAGACTTTTTCCATAATGGTCATCGACCTTTGACGTAAACTGAGGTGTAGCTTTCCTTTCTAACTCTTTCGCCGGTGACTATCGCTTCTTGCGTCTTGTCCTCTCCATTTTCGCAAGCTTTCGGTTCTTTTGCTCTGTCTTGCGAAAGTCTGCATGTATTGGTCTGGGGATGTCCGTTCTTGGGAAGTATATGTCTGTCTTTCCTTCTGGGGGCACTATTGGGTATCGTGGCTCTTTCTTCTGATATAATCGTACATAAAGGAAATAGAGGATGAAGGCTGCAGTTGGCAGATAAACGAGGAACATCCAGACAGACTGCAAAAGAACTGCGACGGCAAGCGGGAATCCACTAGCAATTATAACTGTGGCTATGCCGATTTGCAGAACTCGTCGTTTCGACTTGCTCAACTGATTACCCAAAAAGAAATCTTGGAGAGAGTGGCTATTACACCTTGCGTTGTGACTTGGTTTTTTCAAAGTTTTACTGATCAGTCTCTTCTTGTATGGCTTTCTTCACACCTTCTTCGGAAGTTGGACCCCATAATTTGATTTTCCCATTAATAAGGGGGTCGCTGGTTCCGTATCTCCGCACATTTTCAAGGGACGCCTCGATCTCAACTATCTTAACTTTGTCGCCGAAGCTTTGGGCAACCTTCTTGATTAGATGATACATGTAGGCTCCTACGGGACAGAAGAAGTTCTTGAACAAGGTTACTTCAACCTTGTCTTTTGAAGGCGTATAGTTCAAGTCTAGGAGCTTGACGGTGACGCTTTCCTTTGTGAGGGGGAAATACATAATTTTGTATGGGTTTCGCTCTTTGACTACTGTGAACCCCTGTTTAAGAAAGAGTTCGTAATGCATCCATTCCTTGAAGTCTGTTGCGGGGACTATTATGCCTTTGAACCCTCGCTTTCTGAGGTCGTCTTTGGCATGGTCGAACATCATCTTGCCGAATCCTTTGTGCATATAGTCCCGAAGCATTTCTGTGCAGTATACGCAGGCCACTTGTGGCTCTATTTCATAAGGAACAAGCGCCTTCTCTGATGTTGTGTAGTAAATGTGGCCGACGGTTCTGTTCTTGTCTAGTAGGTGGTAGCCTTCAATGTGTTTGCCTAGGTTATTTTTGAACCATTCTTTCGAGTCTGGCAGAGCTTCTGCCCATGAAACGCCAGGACGTAGCTCGCTCATACAACAATAAATGGCCGCGAGATCGCCCGAGGTTACCCTCTTAACTTGCATACAGTCTACCTCATCCTCATTTCCTACCATGTTCAATTTGAATGATTCGGCCCGACACACATATTACCGTTTCAAACTCTTTCTCAGTGATAGACAGAAGACATACATAGTTTCCAGTTTACCTTCTATTCCTTTCATCTTGAGACCGTAGGCTTCTTTGTATCCACGTCTACGAGATATGGCTATTGCAGCGGGATGATATGCGTAGTATATTATTGAATCATAGCCCTCTTTCCGAATAAACTCTTCAAAGAACTCGAAGAACTTCTTACCGTAACCTTTTCCTCTATGCTTCTTCTGCAACCAAACTTCGTGAAGCTCAACGAAGTCTGTCTTTCCTCCCAGAAGCTTCTCTAATGTCTCTGTATCCTCTTTATCTCTCGGGTCTCCTTTTCTGTGTTCTTTAGTATCAGTTTCATGCCAGATTGCGTGACCAATAACCTCGTTGTTCTCTCTCCAGACAATGAGATGAGACGGATCGTTTTCAACCCAGTATTCCTCCACACTGCCAAGGGTTCCTAATGTCCTATTGTAATAGCTCTTGAATTCATCGAAGTCACAGCCAACAACTAACTTCATGAATTTGATCCTACCCCAGATGCCTGGCTTATAGGCTTGATCTCAATCACTGTGTTTCCTGCTTCAGTATTACGGCTTGTACGCATTTATACTGCAGGAAAAGTGGTCGGGCGGGCAGGATTTGAACCTGCGACACTCCGGTGTCTGTGCGCTTGGTAGGCTGAGTTGCGCACTACCGTTGGTAGGCGTCTACAGCGTCTCCGTCAGCTAGGCTATGACGCTAAGCTGGCTCGGAAGCTCTACCAAGCTGAGCTACCGCCCGTTATCAGACCAATTCTTACAACGGAAGAACATCATTTATGCGTTTCGTATCCTCAATAAGTTCTTGTTGGTGTTCTCAAAAACGTTAATATGCCCTCACGTTTCAAACGAATAGCGGGCCGGTAGTTCAGTCTGGTATGAATGATGACTCAACCACAAGAGTCGTCAGTGCAGATGCCGCCTTCGCGAGCCTCTGGCCGAGAGAGGCGGAGGACGCGGGT
The DNA here is from genome assembly GCA_964347855.1 of uncultured Candidatus Bathyarchaeia archaeon. Classification (GTDB taxonomy): domain Archaea; phylum Thermoproteota; class Bathyarchaeia; order Bathyarchaeales; family Bathyarchaeaceae; genus CAYGAE01. Next base: position 1,465 of record CAYGAE010000077.1, on the reverse strand, counting down.
TCGAATCCCGCCCGGTCCACCAAACATCCTTTTTGGTGACTGGGACTTATCCCGACGGGCCTGCTTAAGGCTTAAGTAAAGGAAATACAGTGTTAGGATAGAAAAGCTGGAGAATCTCGTGGAATGAGTGAAGCACCTGCCGAACGCCTGAAAGTGGAAGGGTTAAAACCCAGTTTAAGAGACGTGAACGTTATCGTAAAAGTAGCGGATCTCGGACAGCCGAGGGGCGTCTTCGTCCGCAGAGACAACTCAGAACATCGGGTTGCCGAAGCTCTCGTGGGCGACGAAACAGGGACTATCTTGCTGAATCTCTGGGACGACCAGATAGACCTTTTCGGTATGAACGATGTCTTTGAGATAAAGAACGGGTACACCTCGTTGTTCCGGGGCTCCCTGAGACTCAACATAGGAAGAAGAGGAACGGCAGAGAAGGTGGATACAGAGATTGAAGGCCTAAATAAGGAAAACAATCTCTCCGAGAAGAGGTATCCACAAGCCCGGTGGTCCAGGTCCACGCAACGACCCTTCCGAAGGCGGCGTAGAAGATACTAGATTCTTTCTACTCATTCCTCACTGAAATGATCTGACTAAAGGATGAGCTTGATTCTAGGAGAAAAGACAACTCTTATCTATACTCTTATCTATACTGCCGCAATGTAGCTTTACGACTACTACGCCGGAATGAACGAATTGAGCAAAAAGAGGACCTCCCTTCAAAGATTCCGCTTAAAAAAGGCACTCAGTACTCTAGCCCAGAAAGAGGGAAGAGGAACGGAACTCGTCTCGCTCTACGTACCCTCAGATCGCCAAATCAGCGAAGTCACATCCATGCTGAAGCAGGAGCATGGAACCGCTGCCAACATTAAGTCGGACACAACGAGGAAGAATGTGCAAGACGCTATCGTGAAGGTCATGCAACGCCTAAAACTCTTCAAAACAGTGCCCGAAAACGGCCTAGTCATCTTCTGCGGGGCCATCCCCCAAAATGGTGGTCCCGGAAGTGAGAGAATCGAAACCTACGTGGTCACTCCCCCTGAATCTATCCAAGTCTACCTCTACCGCTGCGACTCCAGGTTCCATACAGAATATCTACAAGAGTTTCTGAAAGAGAAGGAGACCTACGGAATAATGGTCATAGATTCCAGCGCAACCACCTTCGCAACCCTCACGGGGAGACGCCTCGAGATACAACGGGAGATAACTTCAGGCGTCCCCGGAAAATTCCGAGCTGGCGGTCAATCCGCCAGAAGATTCGAGCGGCAGCGAGAAGCCAAGTTGCTCGACTATTTTAAGCGCATCGGAAAACACGCCAACGAAATCTTCACGCCAATACCAGATTTGAAGGGACTGATCGTTGGAGGACCGGGGCTAACAAAATTCGACTTCGAAAAGAGAGACTACCTTCACTATACGCTGAAAGATAAGGTCGTTGAAACCATTGATACGTCATACGTGGGCGAACAAG
>CAYGAE010000076.1:0-8262 GCA_964347855.1 uncultured Candidatus Bathyarchaeia archaeon | reverse complement strand
ACTTCTTTGATGCGTTCTGCTTTGGGGTCAGGCACTGGCACGGCGCCGATCAAAGCTTTTGTGTATGGATGCAAGGGTTCGTAGACAATTTTTTCGATATCTCCCATCTCGACTATCTTGCCGAGGTACATTATGGCGATTCTGTCACACATATGCCTGGCCAATGCTAAATCGTGCGTTATGTACAAGAATGAAACGTTGAATTTCTCGACGAGATCCAACATCAGGTTCAGGATCCCAGCCCTAATTGAAACGTCCAACATGGACACGGGTTCGTCAGCAATTATGAATTCCGGATTAAGTATGAAAGCACGGGCGATTGCAACTCTTTGTCTCTGTCCTCCGCTCAGTTCATGTGGGTACCTAAGAAGAAATTCTCTGGGAGGTATGAGATCTACGTCTTCGAGGATTTGTGTTACTTCGTCTTCTATTTCGGTCTGAGTGGTCGACGTCTTCTGGACTTGCAGGGGTTCGGACAGGATGTCCGCAATGGTCATTCTCGGGTTTAAGGATTCATAGGGGTCTTGAAATACTATCTGCATTCTACGGCGTAGCGGTTTCAACCTATCTTCCGGAAGAGCTGTGATATCCTCACCCTTAAAGAGTATTTTTCCACTCGAAGGCTCGATTAGTTTGAGTAGCAATCTTCCGGTGGTTGTTTTCCCACTACCGCTTTCGCCCGCTAAGCCGAAAACTTCGCCCATCCCTATTTCGAAACTGACTCCGTCAACGGCGTGCAGAAATTGCTGTTTCTTCGTGAATAGGGTTTCGAGAAAGCCCTTTCGTACGGGGAACCACTTTTTCAAATCTGTGACTTCGATAGCCATGTCTTGTGTCATAGTCACGCTTCCAATTTGCCTATTTCGATGAGATGGCAAGCCACATAGTGTTCTGCGCGCGCTATTTCTATCGATCTTGGTTCCTTTATTTTGCATACGTCTTCGGCGTAAGGGCATCGTGGGTGGAATCTACAACCGGTAGGTGGATTTAATAGATCCGGGGGAAAGCCCGGTATAGAGGTCATACGCCTTTTGGCCGCTTTGATGTGGGGAAAAGCGGTTACTAGACCGCGTGTATATGGGTGTAGTGGCCGCTCAAATATCTTAACAATATCTCCTTGCTCTACGATCTTCCCGGCGTACATAATAGCGACTTTTTCACACGTCTCGGTTATCATTGATAAGTCATGGGTGATCATTATCATTGCAAGATTCAGCCTCGTCTTCAATTCGCTCAATAGCTTTAGCACTTGTGCTTGAACGATTACGTCTAGGGCGGTTCCAGGCTCATCTGCTATCAGGAGTTCTGGATTGCAGGCCAGGGCCATGGCTATTAGCCCGCGCTGCCTCATTCCTCCACTGAGCTCATGGGGATAATCTTTTGCTCTTGAGGGATCAAGACCTACGGTTTCCATTGACTTCTGAGCTCTCTCCCAAGCGTGCTTCTTGCTCACGTGAGGTTCATGAGTTAAAATAGCCTCAGCAATTTGCTCTCCAACCTTAAAAAGGGGGTTAAGGGCATTCATGGCTCCTTGAAACACGATAGATGCTTCCTTCCATCTCACCTTCCTCATCTCTTTCTCTTTGAGGTAGGCAAGGTCTTCTCCCTTAAAGAGAATTTTCCCTCCGACTATTCTGCCGCCTTTAGGGAGAACTCTGAGAATCGATAAGGCAACTGTGGTTTTGCCGCATCCAGACTCTCCGGCTAGTCCTAGCGCTTCCCCTTTATCTACTCGTAGGGAGATTCCGTCCACCGCTTTGACGGAGCCGCTGAGCGTCGAATAGTGAGTTCGTAGATCTTGGACGTCCAGGATTGGCATTTTTGAATCACTTAACTTCGCTAATCGAGTGGCTCTAACATTCATGAAATAACGGCGAGTATAAAGCTTTTTTAGTTTTCAACATCAAGACAAACAGGAGCTGAAGAGAGATACATGAGAACTGACTTGTTTGATGCGCACAGCGTTAGAGCTTATCACTGCTTACATTTAATGAGATAGACAGCGTTAATTTATCTAGGAAACAGAAAGGTGGCAGCTTCTATGTTTGACGTTCTGATAAGGAATGGACACCTTATTGACGGCAGTGGCAGTTGTTGGTTTCTAGCCGATGTTGCCATTGAGAGAGGAAAAGTTGCGCAGATCGGTGATCTAGGTTGTTTGGATGCAAGACGAACAATTGACGCAAGGAAATTTGTGGTGTGTCCGGGATTCATCGACGTCCATTCCCACTCTGATTTCTCGCTTTTGGCAAATGCTAAAGCTGAAAGCAAGGTCAGACAGGGCGTAACAACTGAGGTAAACGGAAACTGTGGAGACTCCCCGGCACCAAGCGAAGGAATCTCAATATATGACAAGGAACTGGCGAAAGAGTACAAGTTGGATATAGACTGGTCAACAATTGGAGAATATTTAGCGAAGCTAGAAAAGCGAAGGGCGGCACTCAACGTTGTTCAGCTTGTTGGTCACGCAACTGTTCGGACTGCTGTCATGGGATATGAGAAAAGAGGTCCCACCAGTAGGGAGCTTGATGAGATGAAGCAGTTGGTTGCTCAGGCAATGATGGCTGGAGCGTTTGGCATGTCAACGGGACTCATATACCCCCCCGGCTGTTTTGCTGACGCGGCAGAGTTGATAGAATTATGCAAAGTTGTAGCCAACTATGGCGGAATTTATGCAAGCCACATAAGAGGTGAAGGCGATCCGTTACTCGCCGCAGTAGCAGAGGCCATAGACATCGGTGAAAAAGCGAACATATCCGTTGAGATATCGCACCATAAGGCTTGTGGCGTTCAAAACTGGGGAAAGATTAAAGATACTCTGAGATTGATGGATCGGGCCCGGTCGAGAGGCCTAGAGGTTACCTGCGATGTCTACCCCTATGTAGCCTGCGGTGCCGATATAGAGTCAATGATTCCTAATTGGGCCCATGAAGGTGGCGTTGACAAGCTATGCGAGAGGATAAAGGATCCAAAGGTGCGTGAGAGGATCAAGAAAGAGATGTTGAAAGGTATCCCTGGTTGGGAAAGTATTGTGAAGCAGTCAGGGTGGGATCGGATAAAGGTTATCGGTTGGAGGAAGCATAAGGAGTTTGAAGGAAAAACGATTGCTGAAATCGCTGAGTCAATGAATACCGACGCTTTCACTTTAATTCTTGACCTTGTAGTCGAGAAAGAGAGCATAGAATTGGTGGACCTAGCAATGGATGAGGAGGATGTCCGCACCGTAATGGTGCATCCACTGTCAATGATAGGATCTGATGGTTGGGCGCTTGCTCCATATGGAGTTTTGGGTGAAAGAAAGACTCACCCACGATCGTATGGGGCTTATCCAAAGATATTGGGGAAATACGCTAGAGAAGAGGAAGTTTTGACCATCGAGGATGCGATTAGAAAGATGACTTCGTTACCAGCTCAGAAGCTTGGTTTGAGGGATAGGGGACTGATTCGAGAAGGGATGTGGGCTGATGTGGTTGTGTTCAATCCAAAGACGGTGATGGACAAAGCCACCTACGAAGATCCTCATCGGTACCCTGAGGGCCTGAAGTATGTACTTGTGAATGGTGAGATAGTAGTGGATAACGGGGAACATACTGGTGCTCTACCTGGAAAAGTGCTGCGTATTTCAGACCAGAGAGGCGCCATTGTGTGAGAAACTAGGCCATTTACTGTCTCTTTCTGAGCTTTGGATTGAGTATTTCATCGAGAGCGTATCCGAAAAGGATGAAGGAAAGGGAGATTGCAGCTATGCAGAGACCCGGCGGGACTACCCACCACCACATTTTGATTCCCTCGGACGCGTTCTGGACGTCATAGAGCATTCTTCCCCAAGTCATCACGTAGGGGTCGTAAAGACCTAGCCAGCTCAACCATGCTTCTGAGGTAATAGCATATGGAACCGATGTCGCCAAGGTCACATATACCAAATTCATCACGTTTGGGAGGATGTGCCTCATGATGATGCGGAACTTGCCTGCTCCAACAGCTCGAGCTGCCTCCACAAAAGGTCTCTCTCTGAGCGTCAGGGCTTGTGACCTTACGATCCGGGCAAATCCTGTCCATCCAATCAGTGTGATTAGGATCACAAGGTTCCACACTGTTGGGTTTATGACGGCCATCAATACGATGTATAGGGGTGTATCGGGTATAACAAGAAGCAGATCTGTGAATCTCATCAGAATCTGATCCGCCCACCCGCCGACGTAGCCTGCCGTCAATCCGATGGCCAATCCGACGACAGTTGAAAGGACAGCAGAGGCTATACCGACCAGAAGCGATATTCTTGCTCCGTATACGAGTTGCGTAAAGATGTCGCGTCCATATTGGTCGGTTCCAAGCAATCCAAAAGAAGAACCGAACAGTCTAATGTAGAAGTCGTCAACGTAGATTGTGGCCTCAATGTTCTGTCCCTTTGGTCGTTGAGTGTCGTTGAATGCTATTTCAAGGCCATATCTGTAGCCAGTTGGCTCTGAGAACATCTTCGTTGCAGGCGATATTGACCAATCAAAGCCAAACTTGTCTCTTAGCCAGAGGTGGTCAGCATTGGAATCTATCAAAGGGTCTGGCGTCACCCACATCGTTCCGGTGCCGTTGAAGGTTTGACTCCACCATTCCAATCTTCTCTCACTGCCTACACTCTCAACGACCACGCTAATGCTCGTGGGCACATCTTCAGCTCCCTCAACCAGCACAGCTACTTCGCCAACAAACCGATTGGGCGGAGCAGTGTAAGGGTAGCTGAACACCTTCGTCAGATTGGCTGTGACCTGTCCAAGTGGGTCTTCATCGCTGGCTCTACTAAGCACTATGGCAACACATCCATCTTCCTGCCTTCCTTTGTCCGAGGCGAATTTGTAGAAGACGTTCTGAGCTGGCAGATTCGAGGTGAATTCTAGTTCCTCAACGGAGGCAGCCGTGTTGAAGTGAGGGTCCCGTACTGGTTCCAAATTTTCACTCAAGGGCTCTGCCCCCGGAAGATATTTGAACCATGACGGTTTCGCAAAACGGTACGCAATCGGAGGGGTACGTGGATGGGCTGGCAAAGCGACAGGGTTGTAGGGTGTTATTAGTGGAGCGGAGATCGCTATCATGATGAAAAAGAGAAGAATTGCCATACCAAGCACCCCTCTCTTATCACGCCTGAATACACTCAGGAAATCCCTGAATCTTCTGAGTTCAAATTGGAGTTTGGCTCTGCGGCTACTCAATTTCCTACCCATACCTTATTCGTGGATCTATGATTCCATAGAGAAGATCTGCTATGAGGTTGGCTATGATCACACACACGGCTATTATGTAGAAGACTGCCTGCAAGACCGGATAGTCATAACGTGATATTGAGTTCCAAATCCACCACCCCATCCCGGGATACAAGAAGACTTGTTCGGTGATTATTGCCCCAGAAAGCGTGAAGCCAAAAACAATGGCTACATCGGTTATAAGAGGCAGTAATGCATTCTTGAAGGTATGTTTGAACAACACGGTTCTTTTCTTAAGACCCTTAGCTCTAGCAGTGACCACGTAGTCTTCGGTGATACATTCCAGCGTCGTAGCTCTCACTGTAAGAATGTAGCCGCCACAAGTGAGGAGGAACAGAGTCACCCACGGTAGGATGAGATGCTGAAGTCTCATCGCCAACTCTTCCCAGATGGGATGAGGTGTCCATCTCCACGTGTCAGGTACGGTGTACGCTGGTGGCAACCACTGCAGGTTATGGGCAAAAATTAGCACAAGCATCATGCCTATCCAAAACACTGGCAATGAATACACAGCCAAAGCAGCAATAACAGAGGAGCTGTCAAACAACCCCCCTCTTCTATCGGCAGCTACAACTCCAATCAAGATACCGAATAATATCGCAAGGATTTCGGGAGGGATAACCAACAAAAGGGTATTTTGGAGGCGCAAACCTACTTCTTCGACTACCGGTCTCTCTGTGTAATAAGAGTATCCGAAGTAGCCGGTTAGCATGTTGACAACGTACTTTGCGTATCTTTCGTGTAATGGACGATCAAGTCCATATCTTTCTATCACGGACTGGATGACTCCTTGATCCTTCAGTTTAATCGAGCTGGCTAGAATAGAGACGGGGTCGCCGGGCATCATCATGAATATGATGAAATTCACTGTGATAACGGCGAATAGAATGATGATTGAGAAGAGCACTCTTTTCAGGATGTATGTTCGCAAACCCATCAGGTCGAGCTTCCTCTTAAGATGTTCACTAGGAGCACGCACATTTTAACCTTTTCGCAACGCGCGCACATCGTATTTCATCATCAAACCGCCGCGCGCACATCGTATTTCATCATAAAACCGACGCAGGCGATTATCAATCGAAACATTAAAATCAAATGGCATGTACTTATTTAGTGCTGAAAACACATAGAGGGAAGGGAAAAATACATGAAATCGAAAAGTACAGTCATTATTCTGGCTCTCATGTCTACGATGATACTAGCAGCTTTCAACGTGACTTCAGTGGTTTCACAGACGCCGCCCATAGTAGGGTACCCTTCAGGACCCTTCGACAAATTTGGGCCTAGGGTTGACCGGTTAACCTTCAAGGTTGCTGGAACACCTTCACTAGAGGCTGATATGTTGGAACTCGGACAAATCGATATGATGGACTGGGGTGCTCCTGGAGCCCGATGGCCCTCTTGGCTTGCAAATCCTGACATTACGATGGGAAACTACTCAGAGCTTTCCATGATCTACTTCGCTCCAAATGTCCAGCGGTGGCCCCTAGGACATGGTGACCAACTGCCTCATGGGTGGACCGCATTCCCAGCTGGCTACAGGGGGGGCCATGTCGATGCGCTGTGGCCTTCAATATGGGGTGGAACTGGGGACAAGCTCTTCACTGACTATGACCATTGTCAGCGGTGCAGTGATTCCAGATGGTTTAGGCGAGGTCTAGCCCACCTGTTAGATAGGAATAGCATAGTGAGCGAATTGATAGGGGTAACAGGAATGGAGACTCTGATCATGCCAGCGATCACCGATACTTGGGAGAATCCAGCTGCTCCGAAATACGCCTACGACCACCTATTGGCTGCGCAGGCCTTTGCAAACGGAGGGTTCAATGACTATGATGGCGATCCCCAACTGGAGTACTCACCAAGTCATGCCACCCCTACGCCTCCGACACCTCCAAGTGACATGGAGGAATTGCCCAGCCTGCAAATTTACATAAGATCAGATGACCCCGACAGACAAGTGGCCGGGTTGAGGTTCGCCGACGATCTGACCTTGGCAGGCGTTCCCAACGACGCTCTCATACGAAGTAACACCGAATGCTCCGAACACGCTTGGCAGACCTATGACTACGACTTTTACATAGAATACTGGGACTGGGGAACTCCGCTGCCCGACATATATTACGAAGGCTTCCATTCAAGAAAGGACCTCACCGATGTCTACTACGAAAGCTACGACACTGTACCTGGAGCCTCTCAATATGTTGCATGGTCCGACAACTCCGTCCGCTATCATGATAAGGACTACGATGTACAGGCTGACCTCTTCAAGAATGCACTAGATCCCAGTGCTGCATTGGCGCCATGTTTCGAGATGCAGATGATACTGCATGGTGATGCCGTAGTTATTCCGCTGTACACCTATGTTGGCTTTCAGGGCCACAGAACCTACTACAGCGGACCTGAAACCAACTATGCCGGAAAGAAGTGGGAAGGCTTCTGCAACGAACCAGGTCTCGGCTTCTTCAGTCTGTGGACCCTCTTCAACGCCCGTCCTGAAGGCCTTGAAAGAGGCTTCGATGGAGAGTGCACCCTACGGCACGGACTAGTAAATGACGTCGTCACCTTCAACATCCTCAAAACGTGGTGGTTCTACGACTTGCAGGTCCTCACGAACATCTACGAAACCCTAATAGTGCAGGATCCACACAACCAAACCAACTACATACCTTGGCTGTGCGAGACCTACAATGTTGGAACATGGGAGAAACCGGGAGGAGCAACAGGCTCCGCTATCAACTTCACCCTCATCTCACCCATTGCTTTCCAAGACGGCGTGCTCATGACGGCAGAGGATGTCGCCTTCAGCATCGACCACATGAACGACACCCAAGCAGTCTCGTACTATCCAACAACCCAGAAAATCCACAGCACGGTAATCCATAGTGACACTCCTACGCCTGGAAAAGAAACAATTGAGATTCGCTTCCACGATCAGAGCTGGTTGGCCATCACTTGGGCGGCTACGGTCCCTGTAATTCCCAAGCACATATGGGAAGGCAAGTCT
>CAYGAE010000075.1:0-8273 GCA_964347855.1 uncultured Candidatus Bathyarchaeia archaeon | reverse complement strand
CCTCGCCCCCTCGACACTCTTCTTCGCATTTAACTCGTTCCCAGTGCGCAGTACTTACTGTTTGAGGACTTTCTTTGCTGGGGGAGCACGCGTTAGCGTGATTTCCATCGTTGAAACCATTCTCGTTCTGTTTTCTCCTTCTCTCGGTGGCATTTCTTCGGTTCCTATGGTGATTTTGCCTATGCCGAGGTTTTTCATGAATCTGTGTCGGGTTATCTCGGTGGCATCCACAGCGGTTGTTATTGCTTGCCCTCTCGCCTTCAAAGTGACTTCTTTGGTGTCGGATCCGCTGAAACTTGTTATGATCCCTAACACATAATTCATCGGGGGCTTTCTTCCCACGTATATGACGTTTGGTTCCCTAGACCGACTATTCATTTGTATTTTCCTCATTGTCCGCGTTGTAAACTGATAGGTAGGTCGCGCTTTTAAACACTGCCTAGAGGCGAATGCATGCGCGAGGGGAAGCTACCTCACTCGTTATCTTCTTTATGTGCTTGAGCAGGATTCTTCCCTGCATCGTCAATTCGTGCTTCGAGACAGTCTGTCTCACTGGACAGAGCTCATCGACTACTACACCTTCGTCGATTGAATAGATAACCGGGTACAGGCGGCATCCTAATGGCCTCTCCTCATAAACCTGACACGTCTTCTCGGTTGGATCACAAAAATAACACCATTCCCCGACATTTCTCAACCGCGTCAGGCCCTCCTCACCTATACGAGTGAACTCGTCTCGGCTGACACCCGCGCCCTCCAGCCTTTCAACGTCCTCTTTTGAAAGCAACATCTCAGTTCTTTCACAACACACACCACAATTCGAACATTGCATGAGAACCAAACTCTCCTCAGCGGTGTTTTCGGCTTTTCCTTACTGCTGGTGAAAACACGTCTAAGACGTGTATAAAGCTTGTTTTTACTTGACAAGTAGTCCAGGTTAGCGGCGGCGCATGCACGCGTGAGAAAGGTGCATCAAAGGTCCTAAAGCTTTATAGAAAAGGTTTTTAGTTCCATCTCCACAACAGAACAAGCAAAACGTATTTCCAAATTTGAGGTGATATAATTGTCTGTATTTGCCGCGCCTGGGGCCTATGATCGTGCGATTACTGTGTTTTCCCCAGATGGGCGCCTATTTCAGGTTGAATATGCTGTTGAAACAGTGAACCGTGGAGCAACCATACTCGGTATAACCTGCTCCGAAGGAGTGGTTTTAGGAGCGGAAGAGACTATCGAAACCAAATTGGAGGATCCAGATTTTTCATGGAAGCTGTACAAGGTAGATGAGCATGTTGGGGCGGCGATTGTCGGTCTGAGTTCTGACGCCCGTATTCTTATTGACCAAGCTAGGGTTTATGCCCAGAGCAACCTATTGATGTACGACGAACCCATAGATGTCGAGGTTATCACAAAGAGAATAGGAGACCTAAAGCAGCTATACACCCAGCACGCGGGGGTAAGACCCTTCGGAGTGTCAATAATCTTCGGCGGTGTGGACAAGATCGGAAGCAGGCTGTTCGCGACCCATCCGAGCGGCTCATACCATGGCTACAAGGCTGTCGCCGTGGGTGTTGGCCGCGAACAGGTGACAGATATCTTAAAGAAGGAGTATCATGAAGACATGAAACTTGAGGAGGCAATAAAACTCGCCATAAGATGCCTCGTCAAGGCTCTTGAGACGAGAGGAGAGCCCACAAGAGTCAAAATAACCGTGATCCCATCCGCAACGAAAAAGCTCAGAATCCTAAACGACAAAGAGATTGAAAGCTACCGAAAGGGTCTCGAGGGCAGTGAAGCCCCATGAGCCAACGCTATACGATTGCGCGAATAACAAGAGAGGGAGAACACTTCGAAATTCTTGTGAAACCCGAACCCGCACTTTCCTATCGCACAGGAAAAACTAACTCGATTTCTAAGGTACTCGTCACTGAGACCATATTCACTGACGCCAACAAGGGTCTTAAGCCTTCAGAAGATCAGTTGCAGAAAGCCTTCGGAACATCGAACACAATAAAAATCGCTGATTTGATCCTAAAAAACGGTTCACTGCAGTTGACCACGGAACAACGGAAAAAGATGACCGAGAGCAAACGAAGACAAATCATTTCCTTCATAACCCGTCAATGCGTCGATCCGAAGACAAATCTTCCACATCCCCCTCTACGCATAGAAAAAGCCATGGAACAAGTGCATTACCCGATAGACCCCTTCGGAGAAGTTGAAGAGCAGGCAAAAGAAATCATAAAACTTCTACGACCCATCCTACCTCTCAAAATGGAACAAGTCTCCGTGGCTGTGCGTATCCCTCCTGAGTACGCTGGTAGAGTATATGGAACCGTTAAGGGATTCGGGACAATCAAAAAGGAGGAGTGGAAGGCTGATGGGTCTTGGTTCACCATCGTGGAGATGCCCGCTGGGCTGTACGGTTCTTTCTTGGAGAAACTTGGAGAGATGACGAAGGGAAATCTCGAAGCGAAAATGATGAAATAGACTTAATTTCACGACGTGATTGATTTGCCCACTTTCTATGAAAGTAGACAACTTGTAACACCTGGTGATCTGTTGGCCGAAGGCAACTACATAGCAGGCGATAACACCCACAAAGAGGACGACAAGATCTACGCCACCCGGGTTGGACTCGTCAACTATGAACGACGAAAGATTTCCGTCACTGCGCTAAGGGCGTTTTACATTCCCCGCATCGGAGACACTGTTGTTGCCAAAGTGGCTGAAGTCGGCGTAGGCGGATGGATGGTTGATATCAACGCGCCCCATCTAGCCGTGCTCCGTGCCTCAGACGTCCTCGATAGACCCTTCAGACCGCAAAAAAACGATCTGACCTCCTTATTCGATGCAGGTGATCTTCTTATCGCTAAGATAGTCGCCTACGACCGAACACGCGACCCCTTGTTAACAGTACGTGAACCCGGTCTCGGCAAGGTCACTTACGGATTGCTTGTAGAGATTACCCCCACCAAAATTCCGCGAGTCATTGGGAGAAAAGGTTCGATGATAAACATGATAAAAAAGGAAACGAAATGCCGAATCACCCTCGGTCAAAACGGATTGATCCTTATAAGCGGAAAGACACTCGAAGACGAACAGATAGCCGCTATGGCAATTCGCAAAATCGAAAAAGAAGCCCACACAAGCGGGTTGACCGACCGCGTAACGGAAATGGTTCGAAAAGAAAAAGGAGGTGTTGAGCATATCTCGAAAGAAGAGTGAAAAATTGATAGATAAAAATGGAATTCGAGCGGATGGAAGAAGACCAGATGAGTTGAGACCCGTAAAGCTTGAGGTCGGCGTCCTAGGCAACGCCGACGGCTCCGCATATATTCAACAAGGCAAAAACAAAATCCTTGCGGCTGTATATGGACCGCAGGAAGTCCATCCCAGACATCTAACCATCCCAGATCGCGCCTTGATCCGCTGTCGCTATCACATGGCGCCTTTCTCGGTTGACGAGAGAAAACGTCCTGCGCCTTCAAGAAGGGAAATAGAACTCTCTAAGGTGGTTCGAGGCGCTCTTGAGCCCTCTGTCTTTGTCGAATACTACCCACGAACATCCATTGACATCTTCACCGAAGTTTTGCAGGCGGACGGTGGAACAAGATGTGCAAGCATCACCGCAGCTTCTCTCGCATTGGCGGACGCCGGAATTCCCATGCGAGATCTGGTTGTGGCATGCGCTGCGGGGAAGATAGATGGGCAACTGGTGCTTGATCTGAATGACGTCGAGGACAAGATGGGTGAGGCAGATATGCCGGTGGCTCTGATGCCCAACTATAACGCCATAACACTACTTCAGATGGATGGGCAGCTAACGAGCAAGGATTTTGAGAAAGTGCTGAACTTGGCTCTAGATGGTTGCAAGCAGCTATACACACTCCAAAAGGAAGCCCTAAAGTCGAAGTATGTTGCTGTAAAGGAGGAGGTTAAGGAATAGTGTCGTCAGTTATGGTGGCACGCATAAAACAGAAGCGAATCGGGGAACTAATTTCCAAAGGAATGAGACTGGACGGACGGGACATAACAGGGTACCGTGAAGTCAAATTAGAGATGGGAGTTGTTGAGCGCGCTGAGGGTTCAGCTCACGTGCGCCTAGGCAAAACCGAAGTGATGGTTGGAATAAAAATCGAGTTAGGTGAGCCTTATGCTGATGCCCCCGAGCAAGGAGTCCTCACAGTCAACACTGAACTTGTGCCTCTCGCGTCACCCAGCTTTGAACCCGGACCCCCAAATGAAAACGCAATAGAAATCGCGAGAGTCGTCGATAGAGGAGTAAGGGAGTCTAAAGCGATCGCCTTGGAAAAGCTATGCGCGGTGCCTGGGAAGAAGGTCTTTGTCGTCTTTGTCGATGTTTACGTTCTCAACCACGATGGGAATCTTATCGATGCTTCAGCATTGGCGGCGCTCGCTGCCTTGCTTAACACCAAGATGAGGAAGTACGAGGTGAAAGATGAGGGAGTCAATATGAAATCGGGTTACACCCAGCTTCCGGTGGCAAACCACCCAATCGCAGTCACGCTTGCAAAGATAAACGATAAACTCGTCGTGGATCCCTCACTTGAAGAGGAACAGATCATGGATGCCCGCCTCACGATAACCACAGGCAAAGATGGCAAGGTCTGCGCTGTCCAGAAGGGTGGCTACGGATACTTCACCAAGGAACTAATCTTGGAAGCCGTGAAAATTGCCAAGGAGAAGGCTAAGGAACTACGAAAACTCGTGGTTAAAGAGTGATGGTTCGGAAGAAACGGAAAAAGAAAGTTGGCTCACCAAGGGGACTAGGGGCTCGCTACGGCTCAACAGTCAGAAGGCGTTATGCAAAAGTGCTATCGGAAATGAAGAAGTCCCACAGTTGCCCCCAATGCGGCTCCAAGTCAGTCCAAAGAGAGAGCATCGGAGTTTGGACCTGTAGAAAATGCGGTCTAACCTTTACTGGCGGTGCCTACACTCCAGTCACAAAGCTTGGAATCGTGGCGAAACGAGCTGCAAAGGGTTTGCCAACACCAGAAGCACCAGAAGCCCTGGCGGAAAAGGAAGAAGAGTGACCTCAGCTATCTTGGGATAGCTCGCACGCCGTTTCTCTTTAATAAGGCCGTCAGAACACCACAACTCTCGACTAACTCGCCAGAGATTTCGTCGTAGATCCTTCCACACCCACAAGATGGACTTTTGCTTTCCAGAACAGCTTCTTCAACATTCAGAATCTTTGTGATTTTCAATACTTCCGTCGCTCCTTTGATGAAATTCACTGTAACATCGTCACCCTTCTGATTGACAACTCGTGTTCTTCCATCTAGAACGTCGTATCCATTTCCATCAACTATGCTAGATGGAGGTCTAGGCGTGGGTAGACCCCCTAGCTGTTCAGGGCATAATGGGATCAATTCTCCCTTCTTGAAGTCTTCAATCAGATCTTCGCCTATCTTATTCTTTCCGTCGAACCGGCAGTCTATTCCAACTAGGCAGCCGCTCACAATTCTCATAATGGTTTGTGGGGCTGGTTGACGTAATAAGCCATTTGATACCGCAGGTTACGTTGAAATCTGAGCTGCTTCTCACTGCACTAGAATTATACTTATAATTTCCCATGCAGAGGGTTGTAGTATATGAATTTAGAAATGAAGAAGCGCGCTGTTATCCGGCTTGGTTTCAAGTATGAAAGATACTCAAAAACCGTGCTGAATGCCCTGAAACCGGAAACCGGAAAATCTCCGAGTAGCCGCTCTAGAACCAAGGTTGAGAAAGAAGATGGTATGCTAAAGATAAGTTTCGAAGCAAAAGACACACCTGCTTTGAGAGCAGCCATAAACGCATATCTTCGATGGATCAGTCTAACGAAGAACATGCTGGAATCTGTCGATGACTTTTCGACGGACAAAGGCAATTAGATAATCTGTGGTTCTTTGCTAAATGGCGGGCAGCCCCAACCAAGCGACAGTTATGGGACTTAGGATGCTTGCAATACGGTTCAACAACGCCATAACTTCTGCAAGCTTAATTGCAAGACTACCTACGATTATGAGGGGAAAGGCTTCACATGAGAACACTTAATTAATATCATATGATAAGCAAGATAGTCGCACACGAAGTCTGAGGAATGATGATGAGTGAAGAGATTTCGAAGCTTCCACCTCAGGTTCAGCAGCGGTTGCTTAGGCTTCAGCAATTACAGCAGACGTTGCAGGGAGTTCTGACTCAGAAGCAACAGCTTGAGCTGGAGCTCACCGAAGTTGAGCAGGCCCTAGACGAGCTGGAGAAGTTAACCGACAAAGCGACCATTTACAAATCTATCGGCTCCCTTCTTGTGAAGTCTGAGAAGGGGACGGTGACGACAGACCTAGAAGAGCGAAAAGAGCTTTTGGATATGAGGATCAACGTTTTGGGCAAACAGGAGGAACGGCTGAGGAGTCAAGTGAAAGAGTTGCAGACAAAACTGCAGCGCGATCTGCGTCCACTTTCGCCTCCACCTTCCTAGGTGAGAGCTTTTTGGAAGAGATAGGGATACCGAGGCTTACTTCTGAGCAGGTTGAAGAGCTGTGCGAGATCGCTGAGAACGCTGCAAGAAAATACATCGCATCAAAAATACCTCTGAGGCAAATATCCGTCCTCAACATAACTGTTGACACCAAAGGAAGGAAACCTATCACCATAAACGTTGACATAGAGCTTAATACACTGCCTACGATGAAACGCTACGCCGTCAAAAAGCTCGCGAACAAAGCCACACAGCAAGCTTTCGCCTCCATTGAAAAACACCTGAGGAAAATTGCATGCAAATCCACGAAATAAATTCCCTCATAGATAGGATCAACGCTAAGATGGTGGTTCTATTATGCCATAATACTGCCGATCCCGACGCTATATGCTCCGCATTCACGTTTTCTCGATTGCTAAGACGTCTACACCCCAAACTGACTGTGGAGATTGCGGCAGCCCATGGACCAAGCAGACTTTCTAAACACCTACTCAATTCACTGCCCGTAGACCTGACATATGAGCCACAGATTAAGGAGGCAGATACCATCGTGCTACTGGACACTAACACTATTCAGCAGTTGGACGAATGGCGCGAACAGGTTGAAGCATCTGGTGCACCCCTTATTGTCATTGACCATCACGCGAGTCATCCGGATACGGAACGCTTGGCGACCATTTGTGTTGCCGACGAAGAGGCTTCATCTACCTGTGAGATAATTCATCGACTCTTCAAGGAAGCAGGAGTCGAATTAGATAGAATCGAGGCGATAGCGCTCTTTCTCGGGATAGCATTCGACACGCGGCACTTCATCTTGGCCGACTCCAACACGTTCAAAGTCGTGGCTGATCTCATCGAGTTCGGAGTAGATGCCGAGGAAACATTGGCTTTGCTCTCTCTACCAACAAATCATTCTGAAAGAGTGGCACGGCTGAAAGCGGCTGAGCGAGTCAAGCTGAAGAAGGTCGGTGAGTGGCTGATTGCATTATCCCATGTCGGTGCGTATCAGGCCTCAGCAGCCCGAGCACTCATAAGACTTGGGGCTCATGTAGCAGTCGTTGCGGGTAGGAGAGCGGGTACGCTTCGCATCAGTCTAAGAGCTGATGGTGACTTCTATAGAAAAACGGGGATACATCTCGGTCGAGACATAGCCAAGCCACTCGGTGAGTATCTCAAGGGCATGGGTGGAGGGCATTCAACTTCGGCGGGAGCTAACGGAGTAGGCGATGTAGATGCCGGCTTCAGGTGTTGTATGGAGCTGTTAAGAAAACATCTCGCGAAAAACACAGATTAATATCTGAAGATTCTTTTTCCTGATTTTGGCCCTTGGCGTACAACGCCTGCGCGCACATTAGACCCATATTTTGGGAAAGCAAATCCTACAGATATATTTGGAACGATGCTTGTTCCGATTTCGCCAAGCTTTCTCACCAACGAGTTCACGTTTACAAATCTTGCATTGCCGACCGTTCAAAGGTTCATGACCTGACTTCCTGATCTGTATCATTTTCCATGGCATATTATTCAGCTCGACTATACATATATTCCAATGCGTGCATGGATGCATCGCCTCCATCTTTTACATAAAGGGAAGGAATGCTAATATGAAGATCAAGACAATGAATGATAAGATGGTGGCAGCTGTTGACTTGACTGTTGATATTTTGTAGTTTTCACGGGCTGCAATTATGAGTAGAATCATTGACCATATTCCGAAGATTGTGAAGATGCCCACAGCAACCTTTGCAATCCCGGACATCTGAAGATTTGTTGCAAGTTGGAGTGCTTC
>CAYGAE010000074.1:0-8334 GCA_964347855.1 uncultured Candidatus Bathyarchaeia archaeon | reverse complement strand
GCAATAGTTGAGGAATGAGCCATGGCTTCGTTGGAAACGACACGGGAGATGAAGGTCAATTTGTCTGAGCGCGTAGGCGTAATTGCTAGCAGTCTTACTGCAGTAGGGCTTGTCGTAAGTGGGTTCATCCTCTTCGGTCTTGAGTTTATTGTTAACACGAGTGCCATGACCGTCGCGTTGTACATAACCGTTTCTGTTATGGTTGGGATTGCGGAGAAATCTCGGAAACTTCTGAGCATCGTATTCGTCTCAGCGTTGTTCCTTCTCCTCTCCGAGTTGGCCTTTTCTTTTCTTCACCAATTTGTGGCCCTTTGTATCTCCCTCTTCGTCTTGCTGGCTATGACCAGATTTTCTTTGATTAAAGATCATGATTCAGGTTGGTTCGGAGCTCTCTTTGGCGTTGGCTTGAGTCTAATATTTCTATTGGTGATCGAGATCATCTTGGTTATAGGTCGCCTGTTCTTGGTCTAGACCAGAGGGCGTTTCTGACGCTAAATCACGGTCGCACGTGGATACGCGCGCATGGTGGGAAACGCTCTCAGCGGAATCCTTTGGCACAGTTGGGGCATGCTAGCACCTTTCGATGTCTCGTCAATGGCCCTAGGGCTCTCTGCCTTACCTCTACTTCGATTAAAGGAGACCAGAGTGAAGACTTAGAGGAGCATGCACGCGGGATTTCAAATGAAATATTCCTTTGAGAATGCGTACAGATAACGGTCAATATTGCCCGCTTTGTATTCCTTTATTCTTTGCATGCCGATTTTTTCAGATACACGTTGTGATGCTTTATTGTTTTTGCGTATAAAACTACATAGAGATTTCGAATCAATGTTAAATTCTGCTATAGCATACTCTTTTACGGCCTTTGCGGCTTCTGTGGCATAACCTTGATTCCAATATTTACTCAAAAAATCATATCCAAGCTCAACACAAGGTTTCCCTTCAAATTCAGTATGTTCTAGACCACAATCACCAATTATTTCTTGATTGGATTTTAGAATCACTGAGAATAATCCATATCCATATTTATCTTGGTGGTCTAAATTTCGGTCTACCCATTTCTTCATTTGTTCTCGACTGAATGATTGTAAATCAAAAGATTTCAACACATTCTTATCAGTGAAAATCCTTAGCATATCATCAATGTCATTTTCATTCATCAATCTTAGAATTAATCTCTTTGTCTCAATCACTATTTTGAAACCCGCCCTCAGATATTGTAAGCTCGATTATCTTGAAATCCACCACATCCTGTGCGCGCATCAAGCTCATGAATATTGTGGTGAACCACAAAATTAACATTCAGGAACATACAGGAAGTAACCTCAAATGAGCCTCTTCCGCGAAACCATAACAATGCTTGTGGAGTCTACTAGAGCCATCACAAAGGCTTAGGGGGAACACCGATTGAAGGTTGAATTAGAATGTGCCACCTGCGTTTTTCACCGTGGCTATGAAGAGATCAAGGAAGCAACTAATGATCCCAACATTCAGTTCAAAGGAATCTCAGCCCTTCTGCAACTCTTGGCCAAGGACTTCAAGTCGACCGCAGTCCCAGCACACCTCGGTACACGCAGAGACAGATTGATAAAAAGAATAACCGGCAACCCGGACCCCTTCGCTGAGAAGAAGAGAACGAGCAACCAAAAAGCCCTAGAACTTCTCCCCTTTGCCAAAAACATAGTCTCAAACGAATCCTCAGTGAAATCCAGATTCAGAAAAGCTTGTCTGTCGTCAATAGTTGGCAACATAATAGAATTCGGCATTCCAGACCACACCTTCAAATTTGCAGACATTCGGAAGCTAATTCAAAAGGCCGAACAGGAATTAGCCATAGACGAGATTCCAGAGATCTTCAAGAAAGCCAAAGACGCACAAGAGATTCTATACTTGGCAGACAACGCTGGAGAGATAGCCTTTGACACTCTATTAGTTCATGAACTGAAAAGCTTGGGCAAATATGTTTCAGTGGCGGTTAAGGATGCCCCCGTATACAATGATGCCACCATAGAAGACGCCAAGCGCGTCGGTCTTCATGAAGTCGCCGACGACGTGATAACAACCGGGACAGACGCCGTTGGATTAATGCCAGAAGAATGCTCGGCGAAATTCCTCAACTCTTACACCTCCGCAGATTTGGTTGTTGCAAAGGGTATGGGGCACGCGGAGACCCTTTCAGAATATCGTCTAAAATCTCCTCACGCCCTATTGCTGCGAACGAAATGTAGACCAGTCGCCAACTTCCTCGGAGTGGAAAAGGAAAGGAACGTCGCCAAGCTGTTGCCCTAAACACTGGAGGGCCAAGATGAGGATCGAACTGCCGTCGATCAGCTTGGAAGGGGAAGAAGTTTCGGATTTTGAAAATGCTATTAGAAAAGAATGGCTTGTAACGAATGGCTTGGGCGGCTACGCCTCATCAACCGCGTTGGGGATCCACACTCGAAAATATCATGGGCTTCTGGTTGCTGCCTTCAACCCCCCCGTGGACCGACGAGTCCTCCTCTCCAAGTTCGATGAAGAAATTAGAATTGTCGATGAGACATACCAAATTGGATCAAACGATTTTCGGAACACCATTAGTCCGAAAGGTTATCGCTTCCTTCGCTACTTTTCATTGGACCCACTCCCAGTCTACACGTACGCCACAAACGGAGTGCAACTTCAGAAAACAATCTTCATGCCCCATGGAAAGAACGTAACCATAGTCCTCTACCAAGTCACCAACTTCCACGATGATGAGATATTCATCCGCATCTCCCCACTCATTAGTTCCAGGCACTTTCACACAGTTACAGACAGAAACAGAATCGACTGGAACTTCATTCAAAAACCCTTTGAACAAGGGGTAGCTATACAGCCATCCATCCCAAAGTCCACTCTAATAATCTTCTCAAACACGGGACAATATCAGGCTGAAAGCGGCAATTGGATCGAAAGAATGTACTATCGGGCAGAAGATTTTCGCGGCGAAGAATGCCTAGACGATGTTTTTCAGCCAGGCTCCATTGAGCTCCACATTGACTCTGAGGAGAAAAAAGAATTTTACTTGGTCGCTGTCGGAGGCAAAAGCGAGAAGGAAGCCGAAAGAGCTTTCTCATCTATCCTCCAAGGATCTGAAAACATCAATGCTTTGTATAGCCAAGAATTGAAACGTCTGGAAGGCCTGCTAGAGGTCTTTCAAGACCAGCATGCTGGCATTAGAGTCGAAGACTGGTTGAAATGGCTTATCTTGGCAGCGGATTCTTTCGTCGTAGATCGGAAGTCAACTGGAAGTAGATCGGTGATCGCTGGTTACCCTTGGTTCGAAGATTGGGGGAGAGACGCCCTCATTTCGCTGCCTGGATTAACGCTTGTCACTAAGAGATTTGTGGAAGCCCGAGAGATTCTGTTGACGTTTAAGCAGTACTGCCATCGCGGCATCATTCCTAACAGGTTTCCAGATCAAGCCGGAGATAAGCCAGTGTACAACACAGTAGATGCTACGCTTTGGTTTTTCAACGCGGTTCTCCAGTACCTGAAATATACCGGTGACTTTGACTTTGTTAAAGAAGAACTGTGGGATATGCTGCAGGACATTATCGAACACCACGTTCAAGGAACATCACACGACATACACATGGATGATGACGGCCTGCTCAAGCACGGTCCCCAGTTAACATGGATGGACGCAAAAGTGAACGACCAGATCATAACGCCGAGAAATGGAAAAGCCGTGGAAATCCAAGCATTGTGGTACAACGCCTTGAAAACCATGGAACTACTCGCGATGCATCTTGATCAGAAACAAGAAGCGGAAGAATATTGTGATATGGCAAGAAAGGCTAAGGCAAGCTTCGCGAGAAGATTTTGGAATCCTAAGAAAGGCTTTCTCTACGACGTTGTTCACAACGGTGATGAAGACTCTTCCTTGAGGCCAAATCAGATTATGGCAGTTTCACTGGACTTTTCCATGCTGAGCGAAGCGAAACAAGAAGCAATAGTTGAGACTGTCTGGAAAAAACTTTGGGGCATGTATGGACTGCACACCTTATCGAATGATGACGCCCGCTACGTGGGACAGTACACTGGAGACCGAGTTCATCGTGACCATGCCTACCACAACGGAACAGTTTGGGCCTGGCTTCTAGGGCCCTTCACAACCGCATTTCTGCGAGTTAAGAACCACGATGAGCCTTGGCGAAGGTTCGCGCTCGAAAACTTTCTGAAACCTCTATTTCAGAAAGAGGTTTTCCAAGCTGGGCTTGGAACAATTAGCGAAATATTTGACGGAGATTCACCCCACCCACCGAGGGGATGTATTGCTCAAGCTTGGAGCGTTGCTGAGCCGTTGAGAGCATTCGTAGAGGAAGTCTTACTAAGAAGGCCAATATATGAAGGAGAGGTCCTTAGGATTCTCAGTTCGATGAGTTAATGCGCGTGCGCGCGCGCTCGCGTACCTCTCTATTGTCTACGCGTCCGTTTATAAACCAAGAAAGCTAGCAAGCCTATGTAGTATACTATTCCGAAAATTCCGAACCACACGCAAGTACTGTAAACCTCTAATGAAACAGCAGGATTATGCAGTGGATTTGCCGCAAGCGGATAGAAGGGACGTGTGTCACCATAGAGCGGAGAGTCCAGCAGAACGTGGAGTGCGGTACCTGAAGTACCTGCCAGGGTGAAGGATGTCAGAATCAACTCCACACTTGGCTCCAATAGAAACATCTGAGAAGTTGGACGTAGGAGTCTCTCAAGAAGGAACATTGCACAACCAAGAACAAGACCTACGAAGAAAGCCAGTTTGAATGTGTGCAGGTATCCATGCAAAGGATAGCGTAAACCCAGAACGAGCACTAGAAAAGGTTCGACATCGATTATGACGCAGGCCAATATGAAAGTAGGTGTGTGTATGTACTTCCTAAAGAGGAAGCCCTAAACCTAAAGCTGGACCAAGATGGAAAGGAGTGAATGGCACGTCTTCACCCACCTTTCAATTATAGCTTTCGGGAGACTAAAACTTAATTCACAAATTATTCACGCGCAAATATAGAATTAGAAAACGTTTTTTGTGAGCCCCTCAGATCTGGTTGTGTTCATTAATTCTACTATCACAACAAAAATGTTGATTCTTGATAAGAAAAAGATAAAAGCGGAAAGCGCCATGCTTGTTTGCTAAGCCAAGTCTTGCGACAGCATAGAGGTCTTCGTGCATGACAGACATCTGCCTCATGTTTGAGGTTCATCAACCGTTTAGGTTGAACCGCAACTTTCACTCAGACCTCTTGGCTCGCGGGTCGGTGACCAAAGAAGACCTCTTTGATCTCTATTTTGACCACCGGCTAGATCGCTACATCTTCAACAGGGCTGCCAGAAAATGTTATTTTCCATCGAACAATGCCATTCTGGAACAGATTGACAGATACAGAGGAGGTCGGAAACAGTTCAAAGTGACCTATGGGATATCCGGCGTCTTCATCGAGCAGTGTGAACGTTGGAATCCAGACCTTCTAGATTCTTTTAGACAACTGGCCGAGTCCGGCTGCGTGGAGTTTCTTGATCAACCCTATTATCATTCGCTGGCGAGCCTCTACGGAATTGACAGATCGGAGTTTGTGAAACAGATCGAAATGCATCGTCAGCTCATGAAGGATCTTTTTGATTACGAGCCTAAAACCGTCGAAAACACGGAATGCTTGTACAACAATGCGATCGCCAAGACTGTTGAGGGGCTTGGGTATGAGGCTACGGTCACAGAGGGTGTTGAGCGCATTCTGGGTTGGAGAAGCCCAAATTTTGTCTATCGGGCTAAGGGTTCGTCTCTCCGCGTCCTGCTTCGCAACTACCGTCTTTCTGATGACATCGGTTTTCGCTTCTCTTCGACTTGGTGGGAAGAGTGGCCGCTGGCAGCAGACAAATACGCTAGTTGGTTGGCTGCAGCTCCTGGACAGGTGATTGTTCTCTTCGTTGACTACGAAACCTTTGGTGAACATCACTGGCCAGAAAGTGGAATTCATGAATTTTTGAGATGGTTGCCCGGTGAAGTGATTAAATGGGATCACCTGCACTGGTCTACTCCTTCAGAGGTTATCCGCCGACACCGTCCAGTTGGTGAAATCGATGTCGATGATTATAATACTGTTTCTTGGGCTGACCTTGAGAGGGATCCTAGTGCGTGGATCGACAATCCCATGCAGATTATATGCTATGAATCTTTGAAAGGCTTGGAACAACCCGTTAAGGCGATAGGGAACGCCGAGCTGCTCAGGTTGTGGCGGTACCTCCAGATGAGTGACCACCTCTACTACATGAGCATCAAGGGCGGCGGTCCCGGGGATGTACACTGCTATTTCAATCCCTGTAGCAGCCCTGTTGAGGCTTTCGCGGTTTATTCCAAAGTCATCTCCGATCTTGAAGCGAGAATTTTGCGGGAACTGGAGAAACCTGAACACTTAGCAAGAAGAATCTTGAGAAAACTTCCAGCTGGCAGAGGTTTCACTTTCTTCTACGAATTTGCCCGACCAACAGGATTAACCGTTCACAGTCTAAACGAATTTCACTCTACCCTGAGAATAGTTGACATCAAGTCAATTCGATTTCACATAGAGCGGGGTGACTTTGAACGGTGGCTTCGTCAAGTTGTTGTCGACGACCAGCTGGCAGACGAAATAGCAGGAATCTCCCCTAAAAGACTGAAGGGTGAAAGACTTCGAAAGAAGGTTCTTCAAACCATTGAGCGAAGAATGAAAGAACTGAAAAACATAATGGTCTAAGGGTAACTCACCAAAACCACAAAAATGCAAAACTTGCATGATGGGAAGTTTTAAGTCCAGATTGAAGAGGATTTATACTAAACAAACTATGAAAGCGCAAGCACATCGTTTGATCCCGAAATACGGCGGATAAGATACGTGAATTGGCATGAGAGTTTGTATGCTGACTTGGGAGTTCCCACCTCGTATTGTCGGTGGGATTGCTCGCCACTGCAATGGCTTAGCTAAAGCTCTTGCTAGTCTTGGTCATGAGGTTCATGTATTCACTTTGGACTTCCCAGGTACGCCAGGGTATGAGGAAGTTGAAGGGATCAAAGTTTATCGAACAGTCACTGAGTTGGGGCACCCGAACTTCCTCACGTGGGCTCTTTTGTTTAATCATTTCTTAGAGAAACGAATGGCTGATGTTGGTCGCAAGGTTGAGTTTGACGTTATTCACGTCCATGACTGGTTGACTACTCCCGCAGGCATCTCCTTTAAGCATCATTCAGAAAGACCGTTGGTTATTACTGTTCATAGTACGGAAATCGGCAGGGCACAAGGGTTGCATAATCCTGACTCCCTCGCCATCGATGGGATTGAATGGTGGGCAGCCTACGAGGCGGACAAAGTGATAGTGACTAGTGGCTCGATGAAAGGAGAGCTGAGCGGACATTTTCATTTGCCAGCGAAGAAGATAGAAATAGTTGCAAATGGGATTGACTTGACAAAATTTCAAGAATCCTCCATTGACAGGCAGTCCATAAGAGGGCGTTACGGGGTTGGTCCCCACGAGAAACTCGTTCTGTGCGTGGGTCGATTGGTCCCTCAGAAGGGCATAGAGCATCTAATTCGCGCAGTTCCTATGATAGTTGGGCGTTTCCCTGAAGCAAAATGCGTTATCGTAGGTGAGGGATGGCTAAGGGCTCACCTAGAGTATGTCGCACGATCTACTGGGTATCAATGGAAAATAAAGTTCACTGGGTTCATTCCCGACTCAGATCTAGTGGCCCTCACAAAGAGCGCCGATGCTTTGGTTGTTCCATCTATCTACGAACCCTTCGGAATCGTTGCCCTAGAAGGAATGGCCGCAGGTGTCCCAGTAGTAGCAAGTCAAGTGGGCGGATTGGCCGAGGTGATAGAACATGATCGAACTGGAATCATCGTATATTCAAGAAACTCTGGATCTATTGCTTGGGGAGTTAACAGGATCTTGTCTGATCCAGGTCATGCTGAATGGCTAACTCGGAACGCCAAAGAGACAGTGCAAAAAGCTTATAGTTGGGAAGCCATCGCTAGAAGAACCGTGAACGTCTACAAAGAAGTGGTAGGATAGAAGATGCCCTCGGAAACAAGCTTCTCATCATTCCCAGAGCTTCCGAAGGAGCTTCGCCTGCTCCGTATGTTACACAATGTAGGGGCAACAGCGTCAGAAAGATCATTGTCCATCCAGGAGATTTGCCAATGGACTGAAATGGAATCTTCAACTGTTCAGCTGCAGCTTCAAAAGCTAGTTGAGATGGGCTATGTGCAGTTCATAAAAGCTGATGAAATCGATAGGTATCATGTGACACTCGATGGGATGAGAAAGGTACTAAGCATGTAC
>CAYGAE010000073.1:0-8352 GCA_964347855.1 uncultured Candidatus Bathyarchaeia archaeon | reverse complement strand
ATATTTCTCGCATCTCTTTCTCGAAGATCAGTTGACCTTCGGTTCTCGCACCAACTACTCCGATGACGTTGTTGCCTGCTTCATGAAAGGCTCTAGCTTGAAAATGCAGAGGAGCCACCATCACACCGCCACCGACGCAAAGAACGGTTCCATAGTTTTCGATTTCAGCAGGCTTTCCTAGCGGACCCAATAGGTCAAAGATGTGGTCTCCTGCTTCTAGCTTTCCCAGCTTCTTTGTTGTTTTGCCGACTTCATGGCAGACCACCACTATGGTTCCTTTTTCAATGACAGCGTCAGCAATGGTTAGCGGAATCCTTTCACCGTCGTCATCTACTCTTAGCATTACGAATTGTCCAGGTTTGGCCTTCGCGGCTATTTCTTGAGCTGCAAACTCGAACAAATTGGTGTGAGAAACCAGTTCTCTTTTTGTCAGAATCTTATACAGATTAATCGCCCCCTTTGGCTCTCAGAGGGTTTGGTCCAAGCCCTCGTATCTTCTCCACAAAAGTCGTCATCATAGTCGCAAACTTCCGTCCTTCAGATGATGAAGCGAAGTCAATTTCAAGGCGCTTCGAATCGATGCCAAGGGCTCCCAGAGATTTCTGGATCACATCCACCCTGTCTTTCGCTTTCACGTTACCATCAGTGTAGTGACAGTCACCTATGAGGCATCCAGTTATGATTACTCCATCAGCGCCATTCTGAAAGGCCTTCA
This sequence comes from uncultured Candidatus Bathyarchaeia archaeon, assembly GCA_964347855.1. GTDB lineage: Archaea > Thermoproteota > Bathyarchaeia > Bathyarchaeales > Bathyarchaeaceae > CAYGAE01. The sequence continues at coordinate 7,637 of CAYGAE010000073.1, read as the reverse complement.
AAACATGAAGCACATCCACTCTGCCACTACATGGAACCCTTATAATTCGGACGTTCGGTGGATACTGAATTCTCGAAACACCCGCAAGATCAGCAGCACCATAGGAACACCATTGGCATGCAAAGCACAACACTATAGGCTCGAAGCTTTCGCTTGAACTCACAAGTTTTTTCGGTTTGAGTAGCGCTTCAATTGCTGCCACAATCTGCTGGTCCGTGAAGTGTTTGAGTTGCATGGCTGCCATTGGGCATTCCGCTGCACAGACGCCACATCCCTTGCAATTAGCCTCGATGATGTTGGGCAATCCAAAAGGTCCAGCTTCAACAGCGTTGAAAATACATGAAATAACACATGCATCACAGTTGACACAAATGTTCTTGTCAACAGACGCCTTGACGGCTCCAGCCTCTACCTTTCCGAGAGCCATCGGAATCCCAGCTCTTGAGGCTGCAGCATAGGCCTGAGCAATGCTTTCAGTTACATCTTTCGGTCCATGAGCTGTGCCGCAAACATATATGGCCTCTGATGCAAAGTCGACAGGCCTAAGTTTCGGATGAGCTTCAAAAAAGAAGCCATCCATGCCCAGAGGCACCTTGAGTATGGGAGAGAGTCTTCTCCCATCTTCATGTTGAACAAGAGGAGTAGATAAGACCACCAGGTCACTATCCATTTCAATTTCAGCTCCCAAATAGGCGTCATAAACTGTTACGGTTAGTTTTCCATCGGCACTTGTGGCGGCCTTCGGAGGTTTGTCCAGATCGTAGCGGATGAAGCTGACGGAGTTCTCCCTAGCCTCACGATAGAAATCTTCATATTCTCCATAGGTTTGCAGGTCGCGGTAAAGGATGACAACCTCTGTGTCGGGGTATAATTTTCTGAGAAGGAGGGCATTGTTTAGGGCTACCATGCAACATATCCTTGAACAATATGTTCGACCGGTCTTTTCTCTGGCCCCAACACATTGGATCATAACAACTTGTTTAGGTTCCTTTAGTTCACCTGCTTTGAGAAGTTGCTCAAGCTCAAGCTGGGTCACCACATTCTTATTTTCCTTGTAGCCATACATTCCCACCGGCATGAAGGCATCAGCTCCAGTGGCTACGACTATTGTTCCTGCGTGAATTTGTTCGCGTTCGTTTGAATCATGCTTTTGAAGGGTTACGTCAAAATTTCCGATGAACCCCTTCACTTCTTGAACGAGATTTGACGTATGGATGTGAATGTTGGCGTTGGCCTTCACAGCTGTAACGGCTTCTCGGAGAACTTCTGAGGCATCACGCTCTGTGGGTTGCAGCTTGTGCAAGTGCTTCAACATTCCGCCGAGTTCCGCTTCCTTCTCGATCAAGTGGACGTCAAAGCCTTGTCTCGCAAGGGAAATGGATGCAGTCATCCCTGCTATTCCGCCACCTATAACCAGGGCTGAAGGGGCGATTTCGAGTTCTGGTTCTATCTGCGGTTCAAGGTAGGTAACTCTTGCAACAGCCATTCTGATGAGGTCGTTGGCTTTTTCGGTTGCTTCTTTCGGATATTGCATGTGAACCCATGAAGACTGTTCGCGGATGTTGACCATTTCGAAAAGGTATTTGTTCAATCCCGCCTCTTCGCATGCCTTTCTGAATAAGGGTTCATGTGTTGCAGGTGTGCACGATGCAACTATCACACGGTTCAGGCCGCAGTTGCTAATACTTTTTTTGATGATGTCCAATCCTGCGGATGAACACATGTAAAGGTTTTCTTCCGCGCACACAACGGCCGGCAGAGTTTGTGCATACGCCACAACAGCAGGTATGTCAATCACTCCGCCAATGTTGAAGCCGCAGTGGCAGACAAAAACGCCGATCCTTATATCTTCTTTTTCCTTTTTCATTCGGCTATCCTCCAGCAATAGTGGATATTGCTATCTCCGCGGCTCTAGCTGCCGCAGCGCTGGCTTGCGTTACTGACTCAGCAATATCTTTTGGAGCTTGACAGTATCCACAGACAAAGACTCCTTCCACGCTTGTTTCAACAGGCATGAGCAGAGAGTCTTTCGTTTCAAAAAAGCCGTACTCGTTTAATTTGATATTGAGAATCTCCGCCAAATGTTTGTTGTCTTCTCTTGGCATCAATGCTGGACACAGCACAACCAAATCAGCACGCAACTCCTTGAGCTTTCCTTCCGCGATATTCTCGTATCGAATCAAAAGATCCTTCGTCGCCGGATCCTCTACGATTAGGGCCACTCGTCCATTGACGTATTTGACGCTTCTTTCTTCCTTCGCTGTGCTGACGAACTCCTGAAACCTCTTTCCGAAAACTCTTAGATCGGTATATAGAATATAGACCTCACAGGTAGGTTCGTGTTCCCTGATCAAAATTGCCTCTTTCGTTGCATACATGCAGCAAACGCTAGAGCAGTACGGCAACCCTTTCTGCAAGGCTCTTGACCCAACACACTGTATAAAAGCAACCCTGCGTGGATGCTTGCTACTTGAAGGAGTCAATAGCTCTCCGCGGGTTGGTCCTGATGCATTTATGAGTCTTTCAAGTTCTAGCGACAAGAGAACGTTTCTATATCGTTTATAGCCGTACTCGCCAATCGATGCTGAATCGTAGAGCTTTAGACCTGTGGCCAATATTATACTTGCAACGTCAAGTGTAGTCTCTTCACGCTTCTGGTTGAAGTTGATTGCATGAGCTGGGCAGAATTTCTCGCATACCTTGCACACCCCTTTCTGGAAATACAAGCAGTGGTCTTTGTCTATAGCCGTTATGCGGGGTACTGCTTGAGGAAAAGCCATGTAGATGGCTTTTCGCGTTCCCATGCCCATGTCGAATTCGCTGGGTACTTTGACGGGACACTTTTCGGCGCATACACCGCAGCCAGTACATTTGTCAGCGTCAACAAACCTAGGGTTTTTCAGAATCTTAACCTTGAAGTTCCCTGCAGAACCAGCAACTTCTTTGACTTCTGTACACGTGAGCAGGTTGATATTTGGGTGGCGGAGGCACTCAATCATCTTTGGGGCTAGTATGCATATTGAACAGTCCATTGTTGGGAATGTTTTGTCAAGCTGTGCCATTCGTCCTCCAATGCTTGGAGATTTCTCAACAAGATAAACCTTGGAGCCACGGTTGGCGAGATCCAGAGATGCTTGCATCCCGGCTATGCCTCCACCGACGACAAGTACTGCGTTATTGTTCAAGGTTATTTCCTCTAGTCTGTCTGCACGTTTTAGAAAGAAAGGCGTATGTATGTTCCTATAAATAAATATCGTTTTGAACCGTATCATTTTGGAGTTCGCCAAGAACGACTCAGCTTTCCAGTATAATTGTAGAGACATTTTCTGTGCCTGTGGACTCCAGCGATTGCCGCCATGATGGATTCGCACGCCATATCGAACTATTTGGCTAATCCTTCAGCAAGGTTTCAAGCGCATCCATCGAGGCTGGGTTCTACTGCTCCAAATTTCTCACTACTCATTGATCCTCGGTGCTTTATGAAGAAACTTGCGTTTACCCTTTGAAGTATGATGAATTTAAGATTGTAGACTGCCAATTTTGAATTGCAGGATTACTGCAGATCATCAATGATTTATAGGGAAGTCAATGTATGTAGCTTTTGATTGAGATGATGTTGACCAATAAAGAGATTTTAGCCTCAGCAGAGGCTGGGAAGTATGCGGTAGGAGCTTTCAATATTCACAATTTGGAAAGCCTCCAAGCGGTTGTTACGGCTGCTCAAGAGGAAAACTCTCCGGTGATAGTGGCTGTGACGCCTGGTGCGATCAAATATGCTGGTTTAGGCTATCTTGCCGAAGTTGCGAAGACGGCAGCTCAATCTTCGTCTTTGTCTATGTCGCTGCACCTTGATCATGGAAAAGACATCGAGACCATTGTGCAGTGTGTGGATGCAGGGTTTACATCTGTTATGATTGATGGTTCGCATCTCAGCTTTGAGGAGAACATTGCTCTGACGAAGGAGGTTGTTGACTTGGCTCATCCAAGAAAAACAGCTGTGGAGGCAGAACTCGGGAGACTCGCTGGGTTTGAAGAGATTGCGGTTGAGAGGAGAGAAGCTGCGCTCACTGATCCCCAAGCCGCGCGTGAATTTGTTAGACGCACAAGCGTCGATGCCCTTGCAGTGGCGATTGGCACTTCACATGGTGCTTATAAATTCAAAGGAGAGCCCAAACTGGACTACAGGCGGTTAACTGAGATTAAGGAAAAAGTTAGCGTCCCCCTGGTTTTGCATGGAGCCTCTGGAGTTCCAGCATGGATAGTCAGAAAAGCCACAAAATATGGGGCAGAACTTGCCGGTGCAAAAGGCATGCCAGACGAAAGCATAAAGCAAGCTATAAGGTTGGGGGTGACGAAGATTAACATAGACACCGACCTAAGACTTGCCTTCGCAGCTACGGTACGAGAGGTCTTGACCAGCACGCCAACAGAGTTTGACCCCCGAAAAATTTTGGGACCAGCGAGAGAAGCCATGAAAGAGGTTGTAAGAGGCAAAATGCGTCTGTTTGATAGTTCGGACAGAGCCTAGGTGCATGAGGAGAGCAAGATGAAAGTAGGCATTTTGAGCGGAGGAGGAGACGCGCCTGGAATTAATGCGGTGATTAGAGCAGTAGTTCGTAAAGGCATTCTTCGCTACAGGATGGAACTGGTAGGCATCAAAGACGGGTGGAAAGGGCTTCTAGAGGGAGATTTTATGCCGCTGACTCCTTCGGCAATTCGGGGCATACTTCATCTCGGGGGCTCCATTCTTGGGACTTCCAGAACCAATCCGTTCAAAGGTCAAGATGGACCTCAGAGAGTATTTGAAAATGTCAAGAAGCTGAGTCTAGAGGCTATAGTTGTGATTGGAGGAGACGACACCCAGAAGGTAGCTCACAAGCTTTACAAAATGGGGCTTCCTTGCGTTTCGGTGCCTAAGACGATTGACAATGATTTAGCTCACACCGATTATACTTTCGGTTTCAACACTGCGGTATCGATAGCAACTGAAGCACTTGACCGCATTCATACAACAGCTGAGGCACATCGCAGAGTCATGATAGTTGAGGTCATGGGCAGATACACGGGCTGGATAGCTTTAGAAGCTGGAATTGCAGGAGGAGCCGACATCATACTTATCCCCGAACAACCCTTTGACATCGACGAAGTGTGTGAGCACATAAAGCGCAGGCAAGAACGAGGAGCAAACTTCAGCGTTGTTGTGGTCGCCGAAGGAGCTAGACCAAAAGGTAAAGTAGAGATCACCTACGGCGATAGCGTAGACGAGTTTGGGCACGCACGACTCGGTGGAGTCGGTTACTATTTGGGCAAGGAAATCGAGAAGTGTATCGATATCGAAACCCGTGTTGTAATGCTTGGCCATGTGCAACGAGGAGGGTCCCCAACGGCGTTTGATAGAATCTTGGCAACAAGGTACGGAATAGCAGCAATCGACTTGGTCAGCCAGAGCAAATTCGGCGTCATGGTCGCTCTGAAAGGCAACGAAATAGTTTCTGTCCCACTGATAGACGTGATCGGCAAACGGAAGACCGTTGACCCGAAGCTCTACGAGATGGCGTCAGTCTTCTTCGGCTAGTTACATCCCTAACCAAGATACTGATCTTTCCTCCAATACGGATTCCATTCGCGAAGATTCCAGAATTGTTTATAACAGGTAGCCTGTCACTTAGAAAGGAACGCAACGAAGAGGCCAACCGTTTGAAGCGCTTCCAGTTTCTTGAGCATACCGCTGATGCCTATGTTGCAGCTTACGGTCGTACCTTGGAGGAAGCGTTTGAAAACGCAGCCTACGCAACTTTTGAAGTTATGACAGATGTTGAGAAGATAAAACCGCAAATCGAGGAAAACGTAGATGTTGAGGGACATGATGAGCAATCACTTCTCTATAATTGGCTGGAAGCTCTTCTGGTCAGATTCGACACAGCTGATATACTTTACTCTCATTTCAAAATTCACAAAATAGAAAAAATGAAAGATGGTTACAGACTTACAGCAAGAATCCGAGGTGAACTCTACAACTCAGAGAAGCATCCACAAAAGGTGGGAGTTAAAGCCGTCACTTACCATCGAATGGAAATAGTGAAGAAGCCAAGACGGGTAACTTTGAAGTTTATCTTAGACATTTAGCTTCTACAATCCGCCTGCCATTACCGAACTAACAACGCAATTTCCTCAACTAACGCTTCGGGTACGAAGACTCTTTTTCCATGATTTCTGAATCCGACAGAGCCCGCGCGCGTGCGGCAGTAAAACTTGTTGGTGTGGAAACCATAAAGTGCGATTTACAAAAGCTTTAACCTTGACATAATTCATTAACTATTTTCCAAGGTGGGGACGATGCATGTCACAAAGCTGAATGACTATATCCATCTAATTGACCTAAAAACAGCTGGCTATGACAACTTCATTGGCTCATACGTTTTGAAAGAAGACAAGGTAGCAATTGTAGAGACAGGCCCAACCTCTTCTATTCCGAATCTACTTGCCGGTCTTAAGGAATTAGACATACAAACTGAAGCCGTTGACTATGTAATGGTCTCTCATATTCACATGGATCATGCAGGTGGAGCCGGGGCACTCTTGCACAATCTGCCAAATGCAAAACTAGTAGTTCAAAACCGAGGAGCCCGTCACATGGTTGATCCAGCGAAACTGTGGGTGAATTCCAAACAGGTCCTCGGTGAAATAGTAGATCTATACGGTCCAATTCTGCCTGTTTCCGAAAATCGCATTGTTATCCCAGAAGATAGAATGCAATTGGATCTGGGTGAGCACGTGAAACTTCAAGTCATCGAAACGCTAGGTCACGCTTCTCATCACCAAAGCTTCTACGAAAAAACGAGCAGAACCCTTTTTCTTGGAGATGCTGGGGGTATCTTTCTCCCAAAACTAGACGCGGTTATACCGACGACCCCGCCGCCGCTTCATTTAGAAACGAAACAAAGCTCACTCGAAAAGCTGACACAGCTAGACCCCAAGATGCTTTGTTACACACATTTCGGCCCTGCAAGAAATGCGGTCAGCCGACTGCAAGCATATAGTAAACAGTTAGCACTGTGGGCACGTGTAGTCGCAGCGTCAACTGAAAAAGGTGACGACTTAGAAGCAACCTATGCAAAGATTGTAGAACTAGATCCCTCCATGAAGAAGGCAGAAGAATTCATCAAGACCCACATTATGCTAAGACAAAGCGTTGTTCTACAAAGCATTCAAGGGTTCATTCAGTATTCTAGGAAAGGCACTTAACATCTTCCAAGAGTGATTTTGGCATAAACACCAAAATTGTTTATATCAACCCTTCCCACTCTTAATTTCAAGATGATCCATTATGGGCAAACCATTGTCTGAGGTTCCACTTGAAAGAATTGACAATTATACGTGGAGAATCCCGCAAAACTACAAATCCGGCATGAGAGTGCCTGGACGAGTTTTTGCCGATGAAGCACTGCTCGAAAAGATGCGGACAGATCAAACTCTTCATCAATGCGTCAACGTGACTCATTTACCTGGCATTTACAAATACGCGATAACACTGCCTGACGGACATGAAGGCTATGGCTTCCCAATCGGCGGTGTCGCAGCCACCGACTACGAAGAAGGCGTGGTCAGCCCAGGAGGAGTCGGTTACGACATCAACT
>CAYGAE010000072.1:0-8656 GCA_964347855.1 uncultured Candidatus Bathyarchaeia archaeon | reverse complement strand
CGATGAATTCGCAACTAAACCAGGTTCAACAACAACAGCTGAACTCAGCATAATTACTGCAAAAAAGATTACGTACACTACGCGGACCGATTTCTGCATCTTTCCGAATCTCCTTTCATGTTACGATAGTCGGTTAAAGATATTTAAGGACTGATGTAAGTTCATACTAGCGTGCGCACGCGCGCGCACAGTAGCTATCAACGCTATCAAAAGTAGTAACCTTGCAAGCAATTTTCTCATTTTGCACTCAGCTCTTTCATTTGTTTGCACAATTGGTAGATCTAAACAGGATTCTTGTCCTCTCTAATAAGAATAGAAGGAACATACTTCTAGAAGAGCCTTCAATACTCAGAATCAAATGAGATTCTAGGCGCGCGCACATCCTATGTGTCTCTGTAATCATCTGCGTCTCTTGGAACCGCCTGCTCCCAGGATTACTTCGATTGTGGCTTCTCCGCTGAAAGGTGCTCCAGCAACTGCGCCGGCTAGGGTTACAATTACTTGTACACGCGTGAAAAGCGCTCTCATCACAACCTGTACCACGCCACCCAGGAAGTTTCGAATTTCGGCTATCTCGTTATGAGACGCGGATGTGTGGGATTACTGCGTGCAGAGCAGGTCTTCTGTCTCGGTGAGAGCGAAACATCGTAACGATAATTGCCCGCTAAATATCCTATGAATCCCAAAAACCCTTCATTTGCGTTGTCCGCGCTTCAATTTCCAATAAACGTGACGACCGCGTCGCTCCGGAGTCAATCCGATTTCACTTTCAAGTTGTCTAGCCCAAGTATAACACATACGAGTTTGTTCGAGTTCACCCTTCTCCTTTAGTTGGTCCCAAGTGAGTCCGTTCTTTTCTCCTTGCAATGCTTTCTCCACCTTTTCGCGAAATTCTATGTATGTTCCCATTCTTTCTCCCCACGCGCGCGAGCGCTGAACGAACGCTTTGAAACGTGTAGCCCATACTACGCATGTAAGGTCTAATATAAAGACAATGAGAGAATATAACCGTGAAAAGAATTGCGCTCACGCATGGTTTCAGTGTATCCAATCATGGTGAAAGAGAGCAATTTAGAGTTTCTTATGATAACAAGGTGTACACTGAGCTCTAATTGGCAATGCGTAACTGGTTCACCACAGAAAGGAAAAGGCCTCTCAATCATCTTTCCGCGCGTGCGACGTGAGCACTATAAACAGTTTGCTTGTTCCGAGTTGAAGGAAAACGTTTACGCGGTTTCTCTGGCGACTGTCAGAATTCTCACGTAGTCGGCTGTGTCGTCGCAAGCATCCGCTACATGTTCCATTTCCTCTATGAGATCCTTGAGCAACAAAATCGTGGCAGCGTCCATTTTGTTCGAATGTTTGAGGAGCAACGCTTTGGCTTTCAGGTATTTTTCGTCAACTCTGGCTTCGACCTCGTCAATTTGTTTCGCAAGTTCCATCGCTTTAGGGGGGTCTGTTCCCAGTTTTTCAATGGCGTCACGTAGAGTGGTTGCACAAGTTACCAGGTCTTCAGCGGTTTCGGCAAACTGTTTCCACATCTCTGTTTCAACCTTCGCGTCTAACAGAACCACGACGGCTCTTGAGGCATCTTTAACGTGATCCGCCATCTCGTCTAACCTTTTCACCAGGTGCATGATATCTTCACGATCCTTAGACGGTAGGCTTCCTCGCGTAAGCTCCTCGAAAATGGTTCTCCTGAGTTCATCAATTTCATGTTCTGTTAGAGACAGTTTTTCGAAGGAGGCTTTTGCATGCTTTTTGTTTCCTTTTAGCGCTGCTTTGATCGACTTTTCTAGTTCAATTACGGTGTCTATAGCCAACGTCATTTGTCTGTCGGCAAACTCTAAAACCTTAGATTTTCGTCGTTTAGCGAACCATTTTTCCATCGGTGTTCACCTTTGTGATCAGAACCCCTTCACATTCTATGTGTATACCGCAATGGCGTATATTTAAGAGTCGCTCCCATGCTGTCATTCGAGAGCCAGCTCCTCTTGCAGACCTCTTTTTGGATATGGAAAGACATAACTTTTGTCAACTGGGAAGCTAACCGTGACGTTTTCTCCAACGTTAAGCCATTCCGCCATTAAGGCTGGGCGAACAACTACGATTGGATCGCCGTTTTCGAGCCGGATTTCGCATCGTGTATTTGTTCCCTCGAACCTGAATCGTTCCACATAGCCGAAGAGCGAATTCACCCCTCCTTTTTTGCCCTTCGCAACAGCCAGAACCTCTGGTCTTACGGCGATGACCACCTTAACATTCTTTTTATGCATCTTGTCTAATGTTCGAACCAATAGTCCTCCTCGAAGTTCGATAACCGATTCCTTTCCCGCCAACTCGGAGACGTAACCTTCCAGAAAGTTTGACTCTCCAATGAAATGCGCTACGAATATGTGTTGTGGCTGCAGGTACAATTCCTGGGGTGTCCCAACCTGCAAGATCTTTCCTTTCCTCATCACCGCTATTCTATCAGAAATCGCCATAGCCTCAGCTTGGTCGTGGGTCACGTGGAGGCCGGTTAGTTTGAGGTCTTTCACAAACTTTCGTAATTCGTATCTCAAATCATGCCTGATTTTGGCGTCCAATGCGCCTAAGGGTTCGTCCAATAGCAGCAGTTTTGCGCCCGCGGATAGCGCCCTGGCTAAAGCAACTCTCTGCATCATCCCACCGCTTAATTCTGATGGAAAAGCGTCCAGACGTTCAAAAAGCCTGACCAGTTCTAGCATCTCGCGCCCGATTCTTTGGCTTTCCGCGCTTTCCATCGCTTTAACTCGTGGGCCGTATGTTACGTTGCTCCAAACATCCATGTGGGGAAAGAGAGCGTAGGTTTGGAAAACGAATCCGATGCCACGATCTTCTGGGGGAATTGACGTAACAAGCTGATCATCGATGTAGATTTCACCTTCGTCCGGCTGCACCAACCCTGCAACCATCCTAAGGAGCGTGGTTTTACCACAGCCACTTGGGCCAATTAGGGAAAAATATTCTCTATCATGGATTTGGAGGCTTACATTGTCGACGGCAATAATCTTGCCAAACTTTTTTGTAACGTTCTTCAGCTGGACTTCTGGCATCTAAAGCCTCCATTAGGCTACCATTGGTATGGAGATACGGTAAATATAATAACTATACTATTACCTCCCCTTTTCTCTGGCAAACAGCCTCGAAATCATCAAGATTATGAAGGAAAACACCACCAAGATACCACAACCGAGGCCAATCTCCAGCGAAGTGGCAGGAACTGTACCCCTAACCCAGTCAACCAACAAAACAGGAACAGTTTTTAACTCGGTTACGGCCAACGTAGCCCCGGTTTCGCTGACGCTTCGTGTAAAAACCATGATCGCTCCTGCGAACAATGAATATCGGGTCAAGGGTAGGATGATGGTTCTGAATACGGTGAAAGGTCGTCCTCCTAGTGTTCTGGCCGCCTCTTCAAAGTCTATGTTAAGTCTTTCGATAGCTGCTGCCATTGACCTAACTAAGTAAGGATACGTGATTGACAGATGGACAAAGATGAGCAAACCGATTTCAGGCACAATTGCAAAGTTTTTCCAGAAGATGCTGAGAGAAACTCCCAAGGCAATCGACGGAACTATTAAAGGAATGTTGACCAGCACATCTAGGATTGATGAAAATGCTGTTCCTAGTCTTCTTCTGGCAATAAGAACAGCCACTGGCAAACCTGCTATTATGTTCAACAAAGTGGCGGCTGCCCCGACGAGATATGATAGCATGAGGCTTTGCCAATATTCCTGCCAGATGCCTTTGGTTGTCAACGCTTGATTTAGTGTTCCATTTGTGACGGCAAATAATGCGGGAAGAGCAACGAAAAGCGAAGGAATCAGAACTATGACGAAGAGCACTAGGAGCGATATGCCGTTCCTCAGGTTTCTTATCCCTGAACTGCTTAGCTTTCTCTCAGTCACTGGCCAAACTTTCTTGATGGGCAGTTTGAGTCTTGGACCCAACAGCCTGATTGTCACAAAGATTATGCAAGAGATGACGATCAAAATGAAGCTGACAAAGACCAGAGCGCCTTCGTAGCCAGGTTCTTGGGCAGTTTTAAGGTTACTAAGGAAAATCGGTCCGTTTTCGAAAGAGCCAGCAACCATAATCGTTGCACCGGTTTCAGAAACTGATCGTGCAAAGGCGAGTATGAAGGATGCGACCAAAGCGGTTTTCAGGATTGGAAGCGTGACTGTTCTGTGCGCAGTGAACGGGGCAGCGCCTAGAGTTCTCGCGGCTTCCTCGTATTCTCGTTTGTAGTCCAGTAGTGCTCCAACCAGGACTCTAACTACGACGGGATAGGAGAAGGTGAAATGTAGTAGGATAATAAGAAGCCAGCCGGGTGAAACTAGGCTACCTCCGAAGAGGGAAGAAATGCCCTGATTTGGGTCACTCCAGAATAGCAGTAGTGAATAACCAAGGGCGACGGTTGGGATGATGAAGGGCATGTCAGCCAACGTGTCTAGTCCTTTCAACCATTTAAATCCGCCTCGCGTGATGAACCAAGCCATTGGCAATCCGGCGATCACGTCTATGAATGAAACAAAGAGAGCGATAGTAAAAGAGGCATAGATTGCCGATGTTGCCCTAGAGATGAGGCTGGAACTCTCAAAAATACTCGCCATTGTGTTCCACTTAAGAACGATCCCAAGGATGGGGGGAATCAAGATTACCGCAAAGAAGAAGGCGAGGGAACACGCATACACTATATAGCGAATACTGGACTTGGACGACAAGGAATCAAGGAGCCTTGTGATATTGGAGCCAACCAAAGTAATGGTTCCGCCTTAACTCTTCTGGCATCTTTTTCAGTCTTCTCCTATTGACTTGATTTCTCCCTTAAAATTTATTGTAGATGACCTCATCTATCAAATGGTTGTGCGCGCGCAAGAGTCCGAAATTAGAGGAGAATTTCAGGATAGCAACGCGTGGAAAGCGTGGTGGACGAGCAGACGTTTCTGTCAGTCTGCTTTTTTCATGGATTCTTTTATGAGGCTCATAGTACTCTGGCTTTTTAGGCTGTAAAAGACCCATTTTCCTTCGCGTCGGTCCTTCACCAGATCCACGGATTCGAGTATGCCTAGATGGTGTGAGGCTGTAGGCTGAGTTAGATCTAGTGCAACCATAATCTCGCATACGCACATTTCTCGGATGTCTAGTAGCATCATGATTTTCAGCCTGGTTACGTCAGCGAGGGCTTTAAACAATCGACTTTGTGCTTTCACAGCGTTCTCATCTGTTATTTCATGAACGAGTTGTCTAAGCTGTGAAGCGTAGTTTGAGACATCTTCAGCAGGACAGATGCCAGACTTTATCAACCGCTCAAGTCGCTTGCTTATTTTGGGTTTTTGTTCTAAAACCATGGCATAATCCTCACCTAAACTTTGTATCAAAATATTTAAATATGTTTCTCATATTAACGCACTTAAATATGTGATTCCATTCGCTTGGACTGATGGAGGATTCTAGGAGTGATCGAAGACGGTCGTGGGCTTGGTCTCTTTGAAAAGTACTTAGCAGCGTGGGTCATTTTATGCATACTGTTGGGACTATTTCTGGCACAGTATTTCCCAGTGCTCAGCATCACGATCAACAACATGCACATTCGAGGAATATCGATCCCTATCGGTATATGCCTATTTTTAATGATGTACCCCGCTCTCTTGAATCTGCAGTTGGAAGAATTGAAGAAACTATTCCACAATCCTAAGCCAATTCTCGTTACACTTGTTTCGAATTGGGTGTGGGCTCCCCTAGCGACTGCCTTTCTGGCGTACCTCTTCTTGGCTGGACAGAATCAATTGATTGTATCCCTAATACTACTGGGCTCCAGTCCATGCACAGCCATGGTCTTGGTGTGGGGAGTTCTCGCAGAGGGAAACCAAGAACAGAACATCATCAACACAAGTTTGAACACGATCACAATTATGATCTTGTACGCCCCAATGGTTTCTCTATTAACCGGCATCCAGAACATTCCGATTGATAGGATAGGCCTCGTCATATCCGTGTTCGTTTTCATCGGGATCCCGTTGGTTTTTGGCTACCTCTCAAAGAAGTATATTACAACTCGAAAAGGGGAGAAATGGTTCGTGAAAGTCTATAAACCAGCAGTTGGGAAAACGGCGATCATCGCTCTTTTGACAACATTGGTTGTTCTATTCTCTCTGAATGGGAATGTGTTGATACAAAATCCAGAGGAAATGATACTCGTTTCCATTCCGTTGCTGTTGGGTTTCATCATAATTGTCGGGCTTAACTTATTCGTTACTAGATTTGTAGGTCTTCGATATAAAGAGGCGATAATATCTGTGATCATAGGTTCATCTAGCCACTTCGAGATCGCAATAGCTACCGCTATCAGCCTTTATGGACTGGGCTCACAAGCGGCATTAGGGACAACAATGGGCCTGTTTTGGGAAGTGCCAATCATGCTCACTCTCGTGTATCTAGGCCGAGCCCTGAACCATAGAGGGTTTTGGAAAAACGAATGAGCGCACGCGCCTCGCCAAGCATCATAGATATCTAAGCGCCTATCCTTTCGGGAGGAATAACATTAATTGTGCCGGAGCAGTAGAGATTTCAGAGGTGCTCCGATGAAGACAGATAAGAAGTTGACTCGAGACATCATAATACAAACCCTTGTTGAAGCCCTAGGACCCCTTCATTATACTCATGCCTTCTGGGAAGGAGGTGGCGCCGCCTTTGAACGGATCGATGAATGGTCCGATATTGATCTCTATTTGATCGTAGACGACGAGAAAGTTGATGAGACGTTCCATGTCGTCGAAGAAGCCCTCAGATCGTTGTCCTCAATCGAACAGAAGTATGAGGTCTTACACCCTCCTCCGCTGGCTCTTTATCAAACCTTCTACAAACTAGAAAGCGCAAGTGAGTATCTTCTCATCGACCTTGCCATCCTGACGCCCAACAGTCCAGACAAATTTTTGGAACCCGAGATACATGGCAACGCAGTATTCTACTTCAACAAATCCGACAAGATCCAACCTCCGCCACTGGACAAGGATGCCCTAGTTACGCAATTGCAGACAAGATGGGAGCGATTGAAGACAAGGTTTTCCATGTTCAACAGCTTCGTTCAGAAAGAGATCAACAGAGGCAACAACCTCGAAGCCTTGGATTTCTATCGCGCCTACACCCTTGCGCCGCTGATCGAAGCCCTGCGGATCAAATACAACCCATTCCATCACAACTTCAGGACCCACCACATACATTACGAACTCCCACCCGAGACAATCAAGAAGCTTGAACATCTCTGCTTCATCAAGGATGCCAAGGATCTGCAAGAGAAATATAATGAAGCAACCCACTGGTTCCACGAAATAATGCCAGAAATCGATCAAGAGGAAATAGGAAATCTAATAAAGATGCCATAAGCTCTCGCGTAAGCAATCTTCTCTTAATGCGCCCGCACAAAAAAAGAAGGGAGCAGGAAGGGTTCCTCGCGCGCCCTTCCTAGACGATGACCTTTTTTTGCAGTTCCATGATCGCTTTACCCTTGGCCTCTTCCGCCTCCAGCAAAGCAGCTCTTGTCAAACCATGACGTGCGTAACTCGCTGAATCGTCAGGTGTAGCCTCGGTGTGGGGCAGCGCAGAGCCGCTAGAGCCTGTATCCATGCCTAACGCACGAAGCACGCTTCTCAGGAAAGAGCTCTTCCCTAAGGGTTTCGCCTTTCGCACTCTTGACCACCACAGATAAGTCTACCGACAAGGAGAGACTTAGGTGTTGTACCGTCAAATGACGACAGTATAATGAACGTCACGTGACGGCTAAACCAATATATCCAACACTTACAATTTTGATTTTGGTGCTCTTGAAATGACATTGTATGAAGTTGCTTTGAAAGTAGCGCTACCCCAGTCGTTTGCATGCGATTTGACTCGCAGATTTCCATCCATGAGTATTTACATCTGGTGCAATCAACAGAACGATGTTTTTGAAGTTGTTGTGAGGAACCCGGAGGACTATCCGTTGGTTATGGAAGAGATTCGGGCACACCCATGGATAGGAGTAATTGAAGAAATGTCCGATAATCGCAGGCTCTACTTGAACCTTCACGAATGTCACTGTATGAAACAAGACACGATAGTCAGGCACATTGGCGAACTGAATATTCTCAACATTTTTCCAAACTTGATAGAAAATGGCTGGTGTTACCATCGTCTTATAATCTTCAAACACAAGGATCTGGAAGAGCTTCTGCGCCGCTTTGACAATTGGGGATGGGTTAACAAGATCTTACGTAAGGTTCCTTTTGATGGGTTCATTGCGAGTTCTCTCACTCTTACAGCCGACACCTTATTTTCCGGCCTAACAGAGAGACAGATGGACGCCATTCTTACGGCACATCGTCACGGCTACTATAACCTCCCCAGAGACGCTGACGTCCAAACAATTGCAGCCAAACGCAAAGTGCCACGAACGACATTTCAAGAGCATCTCAAGAAAGCGGAAAACAAACTCGTGGCCGCTCTGGTTCCACACATGAAGCTGTTCAACCATGCTTCGCCAGAAAGAAGAAGAAACCTAAGGGTGAAATAGAAATTTTCGTTGAGGGCGTTGTGTTGTCTCTGTATTCACCTTAACCCTCCTATCCTAACTGCGTTTACTCTGCGCGCGCAC
>CAYGAE010000071.1:0-8665 GCA_964347855.1 uncultured Candidatus Bathyarchaeia archaeon | reverse complement strand
GTAGAAAGCTAATCCTTATTGTTTTCTCTAGGAGCTTGCATATGGTGTTTCAAGGAGAGTCTTCAGAAGTGAAGGAAAAAGAAGAGACAGTCATGAAAGGGTATGACACTATCGCTGAGGTCTACCAAGCTCTCCGTCACAATTTTGACAACACAATGGAACTGGGGGAAATTGTAAGTCGGCTATCCAAGAATGCAAACGTCCTGGATATTGGCTGTGGCGCGGGAATTCCTATCACAAAATTCTTAGTGGAATCCGGGTACGATGTTACAGGAGTTGACATTTCAGAAAGTATGCTCAAACTTGCAAGAAAGAATGTTCCGAAAGCTCAATTCACTAGACAAGAAATGACTAGATTAGGCTTCAAAAACAACTCTTTCGACGGTCTCACAGCTGCCTATTCTATTATCCATGTTCCAAGAGAGAGACATCCTTCATTGTTTCAAGGTTTCCATAGAGCACTAAAACCCAATGGAATAATGTTGATCAATGTGGGCTCTGATGCATGGGAAGGCTCTGACCAGTACTACGGCGTGGAAATGTTCTGGAGCCATTACGAGCCTGACAACTCTTTGGAGATGATACGGGATGCAGGATTTGAAGTCCTATTCGGCAGACATGTGGTAACCGGTAGAGAAACACACTACTGGATCTTGGCTAAGAACATCAAGCCAGAGAAGTGAAGGACAAACTGCACTAGAATGATTAAAAGGACCCGACTATCTCCTAGAAAAACCGGACTTGTCTAGGCTCTCAGCAACTTTCCTAACATAAGTCTTTCGACGTTTCTCAGCCAGCTGGTCGATCACTTCAGAGTGGCATTTCGGACAGAGTAGAACAAGATTACTCATTTCATTGTTTCGTGGGTTACCATCTATGTGATGTATGAGCGGCACCAAATCTTCTGTTAGCTTGACGGTGCAATCCAAACCAAGTTTGGAACCTTCACATTTAGCGTCTGATCTCTGACACAATTCCTGAAGCAGTTCTGAAAAGCGCACCCTGTTCTTGTCTTTTTCCATGACATTTCTCATACTTATGAAGTTCTTTCTTAAATCTTTAGTATGACCCAAACTGTCGTATGGGACACATGGGAATTCTGGTCTCAGCCAATTCATGCAGGATAAAAACGTTTTAGAGGATTCTGAGAATCTCCTCGATAGCAATTGCATTTGCGATAACTACATAGATGAATGTCAGATTCCCCACGGTAACCAGGGAATATAAAAGGAATCTAAGAATTTTTGTCATCATTCCCTCCGAGTTTGTCACATATTTCTCCACTATCTTTGGAAGAATCAAGGGAACTATGATAACGAAGACCAAGATCTTGTACGTAAAGAATATGTAAGGATATTGTTTGACAAGTGGATTGCCTTCAAATCTTGGAAAGAAAGGAACCGTCTGTAGGATATCTATCAGGTTTAGAATCCCGAGCAGGTAGAACCCATTCCTGAGAGTGCAGATTTTCTTCACCATGCTAAGTGTGTAAGAATCTGGCAGTGATCCTTGTCGTTTCTTTCTTAGAGCGTCAACGGTAATAGCTCCATATGTCAGGGCAAGTATTAGTGACCAAAGAGCCACAAATCTGATGGCACCAATAGGAAGTGTGAAAAAGAAGCAGAACAGAACCCAGACACCTACTATTCCAGTTGGTACACTCATAACCATCCAGAATTCTGTCCACGTGTAGATATCAAGCAAATCTTTGAGCCATTGGAAGACCATGATTACTCACTAATGCTTTTTTTACGCCACCTCACCCTTAGTTTATCCACGGAACTACGCCTTGTTTAATTGCCAAAAACGACTTACGAAAATTATCACTCAAAAACATTTAAAACTATCTAACCGATGTGAACCACAGTTCTAGTGAACTCAAACTACCTGTCTTCACGAGAACTAAAAAAGTACATCCTTCAAGTGTGTTAGAGAGAATCTCTTGAATTCTCCTTCTCCAAGGCTGATAATGAAGCTCTTGATGTCTTCAGTAAAATCTCTCCAGTCAACTCTCAGCTGATTCAGGTTTTTGTGGTAGTCTGTATAATCCGGGTGAAAGGAGATGATCACTCCAGTCATGCCCAGGCCTTCTCCGGTGGAAGCGAATATCGCATTGGGAAACTTGGCAGCATACTTTCTCGCTTCTTCCATTGTTTCTGTTGAAAGGATGGCAGCACGCATCTTGACAAAGGTTAGAGCCAGTATTTCAAACCCCATCTCTCTGAAGTTCGGAATGATGGTATAGTCCTGAATTGCTCCTTTCTTTTCGAGTTTGTGGCGACCTCTGGTGACTGTGGGCTGAGAAACCTTAAGGACTTTGGCAAGTTCTCTGTCGCTTCGTTTGGAATTCTTTAGAAGTTCCCGTAATAGTTTTTGAGGTAATTCCTTTCGCATACACACTATTCATTGCCGAAAGGTTATAAGCTTACTCATTTATGCATTTTGAGTCCATAGACGTTTCTTTCTTGAATCTTTAGTACCAGCTGCAATAGTGTATCAGTTATAGTAGAACCTCAAATCGCGCACGCAGGAAAGGCGAGTGGGGGGGCAAGCAAGAATCAGGTCAAGGTTTAGACAGTATATGGGAAGATGGTTTAACTATCTGCTGGTTTCAAAAGAAGAAATGAAAGAGATTCTCTTGGACGCTGGATGGAAAGCTAGGGAGCTCTTGGACTCTGAAGATTCAGATTACATAGCCATTATCGAAAAAACATAACACTACTCGTAATCATAAACAAGTGAACATAAACCCAAGCATACCAATGGTTTTATATCGGTGCCCCTGAAAAACTCTTGGTTATGCCTAAGGAAAAGATCGTTGTTTTAATGGGTTCCAAGCGAGATTACGAGTTCGCTTTACGAGTTCGTTCTTTCCTCCAAGAAGAGGGCTTTCCAGTCCGGTGCGAATACAATATCACTTCGGCTCATAGAACTCCCCAGAAACTCTTAGATAACCTGAACGAATATGAAAAAACGGGAGAAAACATCGTCTTCATTACAGTAGCTGGTTTGTCGGACGCTCTCTCCGGGGTTGTGGCTGGCTACACGAAGTATCCAGTCATAGCCTGTCCTCCTGACTCAGAGAAATACCAGTGGGCCAAGACTTTTTCATCAGTAGTCACGCCAAAGGGCATCGCAGTCGCTTACATTCCCAAGCCTGAAAACGCTGCCTTAGCAGCAGTTAAGATTCTTGCGCTTTCAAGTCATTCCTTACATGATGAAATCGAGCAATTCAAGCAAAGAATGGGAAAGAAGGTCTACGAGGATGCTGACGACATCAAGAAATCCTCGAAGCTCTAAAAGCAATGCGAAGGGCAAAACAAATGAGCTATGATGTTCTGCTTGAGACGAAATTGCCGTTTCCCATATTCAAGAAGGGAAAGGTGAGAGACGTTTATGATCTTAAAGATAGACTACTCATCGTTTCTACGGACAGAATTTCCGCGTTTGATGTCGTCTTGCCAAACGGCATCCCGCACAAAGGAGAAGCGTTGAACAGACTTTCGGTGTACTGGTTCAATCAAACGAAGGACCTAATTCAAAACCATGTTTTAGATGTCGTCGATCCAAGGATTGTTCTGGTCAAAAAGACTACCTCAATAAAGATCGAATTCGTTGTCAGAGGCTACCTATATGGTTCAGCCTGGGAAAAATACAAGCAGGGAAGACCAATCTGCGGAATTACGTTGCCCTCAGGCTTAAAAGAGGCTGAAAGACTACGAGAGCCAATTCTAACACACACCACAAAGGCTGAAACAGGTCACGACAAGGAAATGACAGAGCATGAAATCAACAAAAATGTTGGAAGAGAAACCGCCGAAAAAATCAATGAAACATGCCTAAAAATCTATGACCGAGTTTCAAAACGAGCAGAGGCCATCGGTATAATAGTTGCCGACACAAAACTCGAATTCGGTCTACTTAACGGAGAGTTAATGCTCATAGATGAACTCTTCACACCCGACTCCTCAAGATTTTGGCCCGCAGAGAAATACGAAATCGGAAAAAATCAATTCAGCTTTGACAAGCAATACGTCAGAGACTATTTGAAGTCCCTCGGTTGGAACCGAGCGCCTCCAGCCCCTAGCCTGCCAGACCACGTGATCAGGGAAACTTCAAAGAAATACGTCGAAGCCTACGAAAGATTGACTGGCAGAAGATTTTAGCAAAAGATTAAATCTCATAAAATCCTCTTCTGAGCGAGGAATTTCAATGGTTATAGAAAGAAGAGAGATGCAGGAAGTAACAAAAAGGTATCAGGAACCTATAGGTCTCAACCTAGGGTCGCATTCAGCTCTGGATGCTTGGCAGGGACAAAGAGACTACGACTTAAGAAGCATAATCTACGTGACACCCCAACGAGCGAGAATCTACCTCCAAAACCCCATGGTTGGCAAACCTGACGAAGCAGTTGAAGACTTGCCAAAACTGGCAAAAAGAGATCTAAAAGTTGTAAATGATCCAAAAGACGTAAACAAGAAAGGTAAATGGAGAAGTACTCTCCTAATCCTCGACAGATACTCCGATATCGTGAAGTACGTCGATGACCTGGTGGACCTGGAATGTTTGCAAATTCCCAACAGAGCCTTTTCAGTTTACGTCGGTGGAGACGAGACTTGTAGTGTTATAGAAAAGAAGTTTACAGTTCCTATCGTGGGCTCACGGAAATTGTTGAAGATTGAGAATAGAGGAGAGATCGAAAGAGACTACTATTGGTATGCTGAACAAGCTGGCATCCCCTATCCGAAATCCTACGAATATGAGGTTCATAAAACGGGCATAAGATTCAAAGAACCTATTAACGAACCACTCTTGGTGAAAGCCGAGCACGCCCATAGAGAATTCGAAAGAGAATTCATCTTCGCAGCTGATTCACAAGATTTAGAAGAAAAAGTAGAAAGAGAAATGGACGCAGGAAATCTAACCAAAGAAGGTCTAGAGAGGGCCAGGGCTGAGCAGATCGTTTTGGGACCCCACGCCAACTTCAACTTCTTCTTCTCACCCTTGGATGCCCAAGGTGAGTGGGGAGACATCGAAGAATGGTACGCCAAACTATACAAAGTCAGTGTGGAACAGGCGAGGGTCTGTTTGGCAAACCAGTTTCTATCGATCGACGAGAGAAGAGAAACGATACTCGATGGCTTAAAGAGACTGCCGGTAGACATCCAACAAAAACTTAGAAGAGTCCCTTCATTTGAGGTCACTGCCCATGTTTTAATGAGTCTGAGAGAATCGTTGCTCAAGGATGTCCACAGACACGCTGATGGATTTCTGTTCGCCACAAGGGAGTATGAACCACCTGGAATCATCGGCGCTTGGTGCCTCCAGACACTGATCACTTGGGACAGAGTATCGAAATATGAACTAAAACCAAAGGTCAAAGTTGATTTCACCGGAGGAATCGAACCCAAGACTGCAGTTGATTACGGACTATACGACGTCCCCGAAGAAAAGGATCCTTACATGCACATTCCCATCACACAGGATGTTGCTTTAAGGCACGGTGGTGGAACTAACGTACATATGGGAATCGGCTCCCAATACGCGAATGCAAAATATCGCAAAATCATGAGCATGGGTGATAGAATAGCTTTAGAGATAAAGAGGGCATTTAGAGAGAAACGCCTCGACGAAATAGTTACATAGAAAGATTAGGTGGACCGGGTGCCCAGAGAGTTCACTTATGCCAAGGCTGGTGTTGACCGAGAATCAAGGGCAAAATCCAAGGCAGCTCTGTCGGCTTTACGACAAACCTACAAGCTTAGTAAATACGGGAAGACAATTCAGCTTCCCTACGGAATTATCTTTCCAGTCGGCGATCGATATCTGGACCTAGCCATTGAGGGAGTTGGTACAAAAGTCCTTCTGGCGCAACTAGCTAACAAATACGACACCATCGGAACAGACGGAGTTGCCATGACCGTAAACGACGTGATAAGATCTGGTGCCACTCCCCTAGCCGTGGTCGACAACATACACGCCCAAGTCTATGATCTCCACCTAGTAGATGAATGGATGAAGGGCATAGTGAAAGGTGTCACCGAAGCCGGATGTCTAGTCCCCGGCGGAGAGATAGGAGACGTAGCAGAGATCATAAAGGGAGTAACGGAAGGCAAGGGCTTTGACATGGTCTTTGCCTGCATCGGTGAGTTAACACAGAAGGAGATAATCCACGGAAACAACATCAAGCCAGGAGATGTCATAATTGGCTTAAGAAGTTCCGGCATCCACAGCAACGGCATATCCTTGGCGCGAAAAGTCCTGTTCAAACAATGGGGCGGAAAATACAACCCTTACGATATCCCCGACGGATTTGACCGAGAACTCATCTACGAAGTTCTTGAGCCGACGAAAATCTACGTAAAACCCCTGTTGAAGGTTGCTAAAGACTACAGTCTGAAGGGGGCTGTACACGTAACGGGCGACGCCTACCTGAAGTTCGACAGACTGATGGAGTTCTCCAAAGGAATAGGATTCGAGCTCAACAACTTCAAACCCCAACCCATCTTTGATCTGATTCAGAGGACTGCACCGAAAGTTAGAGGCGTCATCACGGATGAAGAGATGCTGAAAACATTCAACATGGGCTGGGGTTTCGCAGTCGTCGTTAACAAGACTGAGGAAGATAACGTCATTGAAAGTTTCGAAAAGAGTGGACTTGAGGTCGAACGCATCGGTAAGGCAACTAACTCTGGAAAGAGGATTGCGTTGCATAAGGGCAAAAAGATGACTTTCTAGTCAAACAAGATTTCAGAGTGTAGCTACATCGCACCCGTTTTCGTGCGTGGATATATTTAAAGATAGCAAAAATTCATAAAAAAGATTTAAATTTTTATTTGTTTGATTATAATCCATGATATACCAGGCAAAAATCGAAGTCAGTCTCAAACCAGGGCACTCTGATCCTGAAGGAGAGATGACCAGGCGTTCTCTGAGGGAATTAAATTATGCCGTCAAAAATGTTGGCATAGGTAAGGTTTACACTGTCGATTTTGAGGCGAGTTCTAGGAAAGAAGCTGAAGGTCTAGTAGAGGAGATGTGTAGGAGACTCCTTGCCAACCCAACCAAAGATCGTTACACATTTGAGCTAGAGGAAAGGAAATGAGCATATACATCAAGCGAGACTTACCCTTCGAACTTCATGAGATCAACCTTCTCGCTGCAGATGATGAACAACTCCTACAAGCGAGCCGAGAACTGGGAATCGGTCTGAACCTCATAGAGATGAAAGAGGTTCAAAGATACTTTCGGAAGAAGGAAAGAAATCCCACAGATGTCGAACTCCAAACTATCGGACAAACCTGGTCCGAGCACTGCTTCCACAAGACCTTCAAAGGAGACATAACCACACAAGACGGAAAGATAGAGAGCCTATTCAAAACATACATTGCAAAAGCAACGAGCGAACTCGATCCTTCTTGGTGCCTCTCAGTATTTGAAGACAACGCAGGCATAATTCAATTCGAAAACGGTTACGCAGTTGCAGCCAAAGTCGAAACGCACAACCATCCCTCAGCAATAGAGCCTTTCGGAGGCGCAGCCACTGGAACTGGAGGAGTTATCAGAGACATACTGGGAGTATGGGCTGACCCCATAGCATGCACGGATGTCCTCTGCTTCGGTCCATTAGACTACGAATACCAAAGGCTCCCTCCCGGAATAAAGCATCCAAAATACCTTTTCAGAGGAGTTGTTGCGGGGATAGGCTCCTACGGAAACAACATGGGCATTCCCACAGTCAACGGAGCAATCTACTTTGACGAGAGTTATGTGGGCAACGTCGTCGTCTACTGCGGATGCATAGGCCTCCTTCCGATGAAAAAATTCGCGAGAGCCATCAAAGCAGGAGACATTGCAGTTCTAGCAGGAGGAAAGACAGGAAGAGACGGAATCCACGGCGTAACCTTCGCCTCCGCAGAACTAACAGAAGAATCCGAAGAAGTCTCAAGACCCGCTGTTCAGATAGCGAATCCCATAGAAGAAGAGAGACTGAAACGCGCAATTATGCAGGTGAGAGACGAAGAACTAGGCTCTGCCATAACGGACCTAGGTGGTGGAGGACTCTCCAGCGCCGCTGGCGAGATGGCGCACAGATCCCACTGTGGAGTACACATTGAACTGGACAAGGTTTTACTGAAGTATCCGGGGATCGCGCCATGGGAAATATACATTTCTGAATCTCAAGAAAGAATGCTAATCGGTGTTCCGGAAAAGAACCTCCGAAGGGTTCTAGAGCTTTTCGAAAATGAAGAAGTGGAGGCGACTCCTATTGGCAGATTCACTAGAGACGGCATTGTGAGAGTTGACTATCAAGGAAACAGAGTTGCGGAACTAGAGACGTACTTCTTATTTGACCCCCCTAAAATTAGCAGAGTCGGAGAGTGGAAAGCCGATGATTATTCGGAACCAAGCTTCGATGAACCAGAAAATCTGGCAAGTGTAATGCTCACAATACTGTCTTCTCCAAATGTCGCAAGCAAAGAATCAGTAATAAGAACATACGACCATGAAGTAAAAGGAAACACCGTCCTAAAACCGCTACAAGGCCGATACGGCGGACCCAACGACGCCGCAATCATCAAACCACTTCCGGATTCTTGGAAAGGAATCGCCATTTCTTGCGGAATGCACCCAAATTATGGGAAAATCGATCCCTACTGGATGG
>CAYGAE010000070.1:0-8827 GCA_964347855.1 uncultured Candidatus Bathyarchaeia archaeon | reverse complement strand
CTGTCCATAGCCTCTAGAGCTGCACCAGCGGCGAAAGGCGCGGGAACAAAGATAATGGAAGCATTTGCGTCATACTTTTCCACGATCTCCGCAACAGTGTCATAAACCGGAATCCCGTGAACATTCATTCCACTCTTCCCGGGGGTCACACCAGCAATAATGTTAGTTCCATAGTCGAGCATGAGTTTGCTATGGAAACTGCCTTGAGTCCCGGTTATTCCTTGGACCACGGCCTTAGTGCTCTTGTCAACTAGAATACCCAACCGTTATCCCTCCTGCGCTACCAGCTCAACAGCCCGCTTAGCTGCTGCTTCCATACTGTCTAAGACGGGAATACCAACCTCGGTCAATATGCGTCTGCCCTCCTCTTCGTTTGTCCCTACGAGTCTTATCACCATCGGTTTGACAAAGCCAATTCGACGTTTAGCTTCTAGAATACCTCGAGCTATCTCGTCGCACCGAGTGATCCCGCCGAGAATGTTGATGAAGACAACTTTGACTCCCGGATCAGAAAAAACGATGTTCAAAGCAGCAGCCATTCTATCGGCAGAAGCCCCCCCGCCAACATCCAGAAAGTTTGCCGGACGCCCGCCATACAACTGAATTGTGTCCAGCGTAGACATAACCAAACCAGCCCCATTGCCGATAATGCCTACGTCTCCGTCAAGCTTAACGTAAGCTAGCCCGCTCTTTCGAGCCTCAAGTTCCTGCGGAAGCATCTCACCTTCCTCTTCGCCAGTCAGCCGCTCTTGAAACTCGGGATGCCTATAAAGGGAACTGTCATCAACTATGAGCCTCGCATCCACGGCAACAAATTTCCCTTCAGGCGTTTCAACAAGGGGATTGATTTCAGCTAGCTCAGCGTCATAGTCCATTGCCATCTGAAACAGATTCGTGAAAGTCTTTGCTAGGTTCAGCATCTGCTTTCCTGCGTAACCCAACCTCTTTGAAACCTGCCGCGCATGATGAGGAAGGAACCCATACAACGGATCGACGAACATCTTAACTATCTTCTGTGGCATAGTGGCAGCGACTTCTTCTATTTCCATACCACCCGCGCTGGAAGCAATGGCTACATATCTGCGCATTGAACGATCCACGGTTACGCCAAGATACAACTCCTTCTTGACAGGAACCTTTTCTTCCACAAACACGCTTCCAATCTTGACTCCTCTTATCTCCATGTTTAGCAGTTTCTTGGCTACCTCCTCAGTCTCTGATGGTGAAGAGGCGAAAAGGATGCCACCAGCTTTCCCCCGACCTCCAACCAAAACCTGCGCTTTGATAGCCACTGGAGCCTTCAGCTCTGCCGCTATTTCTCGAGCTTGTGTAGGAGAAGTTGCCAGCTTTCCCGGCGGAGTAGGTATTCCGTACTCGGAAAGTTTTTTCTTTGCTTCATACTCAAAGAGTTTCAAATCTGCAACCTCGAACTATTTGACGGTTTGAATCGTGATGTAGGACTTCGTGTCTTGCACTCCTTCTAAGGAAGCAACTCCTCGGAGAGCCTCGTCAAGCTTTTCCGGCTCGACCATGAGGATCATGTCCATGTCCCCTGCCACTCGAAAAATTCTTTGAACCGGAAAGCCCATGACTCTTTGATAAGCTTCTCCCCTTTTTAGAGGGGAGACTTTAATGAAAACAAAGGCCGGATTTGCGGAAATCCCTAAGGCAGCAAGACCTTTCTCAGTTACGTCAATGAAGCCTCTGCCAGTTCGAACGCACCCCTGATTCCTCAACTTACGTAGATGAACGTTCAACGCTTGCCTACTGATTCCGAACTGGTTTGCCAACTCCCTCTGTTTCACTGGGACAGTGTATGTTGTGATAGGCTTGCCGTGCTCATGTAACAGCCTGAGCAAATGAAGTGGTCGTCCAGATAGAACCTCTCTGGTCACAACAGCACCTCACGTTTGGTAAGAAACTTTTACGAAGTTATGATTCTACGTTTTACTATGTAATATTTCTTGTTCTTCCTTCGTCATCGCTCTAGAGCCAACTTCGGGTATAGAACATCCTTGTTCACGCTCCTACATCGACCCATGAAACATCAAGTTATAGACGAAACCACCGTAATCTATTTATTTGCCGATAAAAGAGCATATGGAGCTTTAACGAACGTGAAAAACTAGGAGTGAGGCGGTGAAATGTCAGAAAGCAACTCTGTGTTGATCGGGAGAAAGCCAGTTATGAACTACGTACTGGCTTGCATAACCCTCTTTCACGGCGGAGCAAGCGAAGTAAATGTGAAAGCTAGAGGCCGCGCAATCAGCCGAGCAGTTGACGTTGTCGAGGTTGTCAGAAGACGATTCTTGCCAGATGTAAAGGTAAAAAACGTGGGCATAGGCACAGAACAGATGGCACCCAGAGAAGAGGGAAGCACGCCATCAAACGTCAGCACCATCGAGATCACCTTAGCGAAGTAGACGACTCTTGCAACCCAAAAGGCTCCGCCGCCCCTCCTTTATTTCAAGGGAGGACTTAGCAAGGGGTGAAGACTGCATTATGCAATTTCTGCTTGAAAAGCGGAATATTATGTTCCAAGTGTCAAGCGAAAATCAAGTCCGGACAGGTTACTGAAGTAGATTTAAGAATCGCCCGTCTACTCTTATCGCTGGAAAAAACTTATCCTTCCCTTGAAAAGGTTCATTTTCGGAACGCTGTAGAAGCAGACAATCTACTGGCGGTGATTGTCAAACGAGGTGACATATCTCGCTTATTGGGTTACCGTGGAAAGATCGTCCGCGCGCTAGGTGAAAAGACAGGGAAGACAATCCGCATCTTAGAATATGGAGTAGACTATCGGAAATTCCTGGAAGACCTGTTTGCGCCCCTGAGTATCCTGACGATAAACACCATCTGGTTGCCTGATGGAACCACTGAGACGAGGGTAATTTTGCGAAGGAGAGGGAGAAGACAACCTCAACTAAAGGTTGATGCCCTTAAAGAGATCGCTCAAAAAGTTCGAGGAATAACCCTAAGAGTGGAATTTGCGAGATAGTAGATGAGTTCCATATGAGGATTGATCAGTTAGGAGACTGGCGTCGAACCCATTATTCGCAGGAAATCACGCCGGAGATGGATGGAGAAGAGGTTGTCGTCTTTGGATGGGTTCGGGATATCCGTGATCTGGGCGGCATACGGTTTCTGATCCTTCACGACAGGGAAGGAACTGTTCAAATCACAATCCACCGAAACAAAGCAGAGAAAGCACTGATAGAGAAGACTGACTTGCTGCAAAGGCAGTACAGTATTGGCGTAAAGGGAGTTGCCAGGAAGACAGAGATGACTCCGCGACGAATTGAGATAGTCCCTGATGAAATCCGGATCTTCGGCATCGCGCAACATCCACTGCCTCTTGATATAACCAGTCGGACTCCCGCTGAGATCGATGTGAGGCTGGATGCTCGTGTTCTTGACTTGTGTCGCGATGAAGGGCGTGCGATCTTTAGTGTTCAACATATTGTGCTAGAAGGAATGCGAACCTTCCTATCAGGAGAAGGCTTTCTGGAAGTGCATACGCCACGGATAATCGCTTCTGCCACAGAGGGTGGTGCGGCACTCTTCCCGGTAGAATATTTTGAGCATAAGGCCTTTCTCGCTCAGAGTCCCCAGTTGTATAAAGAACAGTTGACTCTAAGCTTTGAGAAGATCTTTGAGATTGGCCCCTTCTTCAGAGCTGAGGAGTCGCACACTCGACGACATTTGAATGAATTCTTATCTGTAGACATCGAACAAGCCTTCGCAACATCAGAAGATGTGATGTCTGTTCTTGAGAGACTCATACATCATGTATGCGAAGCTGTTAAAGAGAGATGTCAAGGGGAGCTGAACGTCCTTAAGCATCAGATCAAAGTGCCCAAGGTTCCTCTTGCGCGTTTCACTTATGACGAGATACTCACGGAACTTGAGAAAGAGCAGATTCGTGTTCCTTGGGGTGAGGACCTTCCCACCTCCGCGTGTAGGAAACTTGGAAAGCTTCATCCCTACTTCTACTTCATAACTGACTGGCCGACCGAATCTAAAACCTTCTATATAAAGCCGAGAGACGACAATCCAACGTTGAGCGAAGGATTCGATCTGATGTGGCGCTGGGTAGAAATCGCCTCTGGAGGAACCCGCGTGCACTCTAAACAACTCCTGATCAAGAGGTTGAAGGAGCAGGGATTGAACCCGGAGTCTTTCAAGCATCATCTGAAGGTCTTTGACTATGGTTTGCCTCCACATGCTGGGTGGGCCATTGGCTTGGATAGACTGATGATGGTGCTTACTGGCAAGAAGAACATCCGTGAGGTTGTACTCTTTCCGAGAGATCGCTTCAGGCTTACACCCTAACTCATCATAGCAGGCGTGGAACCATCGGATTCGGTAACCTTTTAAGACGCACAATGCGTTGATGGTGCGCGCGCTAGCTGATACGCTTTTTGGACTGAGTGCAGAAAAGGACAGGTACCAAGTCTTGGTCTACAACAATGATTTGATAGTTCATTGAAGTAAAGGCTGCTAAAGGTCCATAAGTTTCGGAGTATCTCAATGTCATCTCGACGACGTAGCTTCTTGCGAGAGAGAAATTGATCTCCTCAGCCGTTATTTCTCGGTATTCGGAATCATTTCTATAGGCAAATCTCATTCCCCAGGTTGGTCCGCTATATTGATTGTTCTCAAACAGAACCGACCCATTCAAGCTCAAGACTTGTATAGCATCATCATGTATGTTTCCACCTTCAGGAGCGGAGATGTAAACAACCCGAATCTCATCCCAGGTGAAAACGCTTGCTTCATAGTGGAATCTAATGCCTTCTGGTTTCTTCTCTCCAAGCTTTTCCTTTAGGCTTTCAAATCTGTAATCGTAGTACTCGATCACTTCAGTGTCGATGAATTCTGCCCAAGTATAAGGCCATGTCTCGTTATGATCCCACGTTTCAAATCTCCGCAAGTCAAAAATGTCCGAGTAGTTAGAGTTTTCGACGATAGTGAGTGCATTAGCCTCTTCGGTGTTGCTGGTGTTTCGGACAATTGTCTTCTCGTATCCGTATTCGAAATGACTATCAAGGCGTATGTAATGGAACCATATGAAGTAAGAAATTGATACGATGCTTAAGACGACAAGTGCAACAAATAAGGCGGTTTTTCTTCTCAACCCTTACCCTATTTTAGAAATATTTGGGGTCAGATATAATCATTCGTTACACAGTAGGCATAAAGATTTAAGAAAGAAACTTCGGGAGAAAGCTGAGCGATAGGTAAACTATAGAGCGCAGCGATACCTTCAAAAAGTCTTTTTCCTCAAAGGGTTTAGAGATGTCCTACGCGAAGAAGAAGCCGAGCGTAGTGTATTGGTTACCTAATGACAAAGCTAGAGGATCCAGTCTTTACCTAAACATAACTAACAGATGTTCCAACAATTGTTATTTCTGCTTCAGAAAACTCAGAAATGGTGTTGGCGGTTTCAACCTAAAGCTGCGAAAGGAGCCCTCTTCAGATGAAGTGATCAAAGAGCTACAAGAGGTTGTAAACAGAAGAAATTGGGGTGAAGTTGTCTTCTGTGGTTTTGGGGAACCTCTGGAAAGGTTGGATTGCGTTCTAGAGGTTACGAGGTGGATAAAGAGGTATCATGGGAAGGTTGTTAGGGTGGACACCAACGGTCAGGGATACTTGCTGAATGAGGGGAGGGATGTGGTGAGGGAATTGAAGGAGGCGGGCATTGAAAAGGTAAGTGTAAGCCTGAACGCCCCCGATGAGGCGACGTACAACCAAGTGTGCAAACCCAAGTTTGAAAACGCCTTCAATAGAGTCCTTGAGTTCGTTAGAAAGGGTAAGAAGGAGGACTTAAACATAGAGATAACTGCTGTAACGATCCCTGAAGTGGATGTTTCAAAAGTAGAGGAAATAGCAGAAAGAATGGGAGTTGGATTTAGGGTAAGAGAGTATATACCTTGCTTCTGGTAGTGTCCCATTCCTCTGGAAGAAGGTGCGCGTAGCTCGCTCATGTTTCTCTCTTATTCTTTGTTAATCTCTGCAGGCAGGCTTTACAGAAGCCTTCTACTTTGAGCATTGGGATTCTCAGTAGCTCATGATACATAAGATCGATAGGTTTAGCGTGATGACGTAAGCCTTGGCTATGGCCTAATCCGTGAGCGACTACCTTGCTGGAATTTCCCTCATTTATCTGAAAGAGGGAGACAACTCCGACCGTTTCGGTCATGTAATCGTGAACAAGATACAGTGTTCTTTTGAAGCGTTTTCCATCAAAACAATAATACATGGCCACGATAGGATCAGGGGTTATTCCCAACAAGAGGTCGACCAGTTTATGAGAATCCTTTATTCTTCGAATTCTTTCAGTTAGCTTCTCAAAGAGAAAAGCGCCAAAGGTCTCTCCCCCGGTCGCGATCTTAACGTCGTGCTCCAAGCTAAGGCTTCCAAGATATCTAGCGTCATCCCATATGCCTGTTGGGAAGTAGCGCTTCCCATCCTCAGCCGCCTTAACCAGATCCAGCCCATGTTGAGGCGCCCCGCTGATTGTTAAAACGTTTATGGACTGCATAACTGATGCTTTTGGATGGAAGAATATAGTGATAATTGCGATTTCAGACATATTTCAGAAACAGAAGTCGTTAAGCTGAAGTTCGCCCGAAAAAGAGAGTCAGAAACCAGCTCTTATCAAGTCTCGGGGCTTTATGAACTCCCTTAGGACAACCGTTGCGTAGGAGCCTCTGTGTAACATGAAGTTTAATCCTATCGTTTGCATTGAGGGAATAGTCGCGTCCTTCGAGATGGCATCTGTGGAAAGATTTATGATCGGCACCAAGACAGGTCGCAGCCTACCTGCCGCACTTATCTCAGGCATTGCGGCTATGTGGAAGTTTTCAGGTTCAACGCCTTCACCTTCCAGAATCTCGTGTTCGATTTCGCCTTGCACTCCCTCAGAAGTCCCTTGTTTAAATCCTATCAGGGGAATGCATACACGCATTTTGTTCTTGTCTAATGCTTCTTGGATGCTTGGACGAGTCTGCGTGGTCACCTGCTTAGATTCTCTTCTAGCAAGTCCCTGCTTTCCAAGGGTGACAACGTAGTCTCCAACATACGCTTCTGTGAGGGAGCAGCGTCTAAACCGTTCACTCAGGGCCCTGTTGAAAATGTATGACTGGTAGGCTTGAACGAAAAGCTTACACAACTTTCTAGGTAGTCTTCTGAGAGCGCCCACAAAGTCGTTAGGTCTCCTTGCCAAGTGCCGAAGCATTAGATGTTCATACTTGAGATTTGCTGGAAAGTAGCGAACCGCCTTGCTGAAATCTTCGTTGTCACCTAGCCGTTGTCGTGCTTCTCTTGATTCCGGATGTTCGTGTGGGCTGGGTGCGGCTAGGAAGGTAAGCACCGCCCTCTTCCACTCTTCTCGAAGAAGAGAATAGCCTACTAGGTGAGTAATTGGTCGAACTGTGCCAAACCTTTGGTGCCCAAAGAAATTTGGCACTCCGCCCAGAGTTGACAGCTCGTTTTGCACCTTCTCAACTCGCTGCTCAACCGTGGAGGCTTTGTGGGGTATGGCTCGGATTACAATGTGGAACTCATTAGCCATGAGAAGCTCAGAGGAGATTTTTTCATCAGCAAAGCGTAGCGGATGCAAAGTGATATCTTTGATCTTGACTCCTGAAACTTGTTCAGGCGTAAATCTGCCGATACTAATGTGTTGAGCGGTCAGAGCCTTAGCGTCCTTAATACCTGCTATGTTAATGCGCTCACCGCTTATTCTCAATTGTCTGGCAACAGTTTTCACCGCTAGAAGCGTGTCCCAGCCTCGCTTGACCATCACACAGATAAGATAGCGTCCTCTCCTAGCAGACCGTTGAACTTCAACCTGCGAAACTTCGGCCTTCGACCCGTCAACCAGAATCTCCTCAACCACAAAGTCTTCAGGAAACCGACGGATTCTTCCTCCAATCCCGGGAGACCTAGAAGCGTAGACCTCTATTCCAAGCTTCTTCTCAAGCCGAGGAACTCTCAAGGATACTGCCTCAGAAAAGACTGAGTTCACCTGTTAGTTTGTCCACTTCACTTGAAGGGGCCGGCCCTATTCCCAAACACGTTTTCGTGCCCGGCGGCAACTCGGTTAGACCTCTATCAGTAATCAACGCACACGGTAATCCCAGTCTTTTGGCTCGTCTCTCCAATTCTACAAGCTCTTGCGCCGATCGTACTTTCACCGCTATTTTGCATTGTCCTTCCTTCAACCAAGCACTCCACCACTCAAAATGCTCTTTCCTCGTCGCTTCAGCTGCGGAAACTGCGGCATGCCCCGCCTGAGCAGCTATCTTTCCCTTACTCATTCCCAGATCAGAACGCAAAACAATGGCTTGTTTATATTTAAACTCTGACATAACGGAGTTGCAGTTATTTCTAAGGGATTTAAATGTTGAGTTTATCATCAACCGTGCTGAACCAGTATCTGAGGCGGATTAGCCTGAAGAGGAAGTAAGTCCCGAAAGAATCAGATAGACGGCGGCCATGAGTCCCGTTGGCCGTCGCATTGCATGCATAAATGACCATCCGTGAAAGTCCATGTCGCCAAACTCTTCCAGCAATCTGTTTACCTCTAGTTTCCTACATAACTCAATGATTTTGTCGATCTTTTCGTCCGGTAACCGGTTTGCCAGTTTTCTCACTCGGAAATCGTTTTCTTTTAAGGCCTGGAATGCAACTTCTCCCGCAATCTTAGAACAGAGTAGCCCAAATATAACGCCGCCTCCTGTTGTTGGTTTCACTTGTGATGCTGCGTCACCGACGATCAAAAGTCCGTTTGAGTAAACTCTTGGAATTATTCCGCCAAGAG
>CAYGAE010000069.1:6610-8838 GCA_964347855.1 uncultured Candidatus Bathyarchaeia archaeon | reverse complement strand
GCGTGTGCACCAAACTATAAACACATTGTTTCGCCATAGCTACTTTTTCAACTTTTTCAAATGAGCACAGAACACGTCATAGTCGATGGCTTCTTCCCATTCACCTATGCACCCACCTGTGGGCACCAGAATCACTGTGGTTCCGTCAGGGAGCTTCATTCTAGGATTCTCTTGAACCTTAAGGAGTTTACGACGTTCGGTATGTGCGGAGACGGCCACCTGCTTGTAAAACCTATCCGCAACAGGATTGTAAACCATATGAAGCACACTATGATACTCCCTCAGAGGAAACCTTCCCCTCCCACAAATCAACCTATCCAACGCCTCTATAACGTCAATAACACTTGCTTCATCATCCAAAGAATACTCAAAATCCCTACCAAAAACCCTGTTGATCGGATACTCCCTAACAACCAGCTTGACCTTTTTCATCGAATCCTTCACTCACACGAATTTTCTTAACTAAATAATACACCACCACACCCAAGTTAATCTTGCGCCTGTACAAATCTCATGAGAAAATAGAATAAACAGGTCAGCCTATATTTGGTGTGGTGTTCGTTATGGAAGCCTATATATTCATCAACTCAGATCCTCGAACATTGTGGGAGATTGCTAAAGCAGCGCCTAAGATCGACGGAGTGAAGAGGGCTCACGCCGTTACCGGCCAGTTTGATATCGTTGCTTATGCCGAATTCACGAACATGGACGGGCTCAGAGAGATAATAGAAAAGTTCCAGGCCTTAAAGGGAGTTCAGCGAACCCGAACCGCAGTCGCGATGCCGCCCAGATTGAAATAGAGTTCTACAATGTTGCATGGCGCATAAGGGGCTATTTGGCGGCCTTGGTTTTATATCGGGTTGTTTCTGAGAACAAGTCCATCACTTGTGTCTTAGTTAGGAATTCTGCGTGGTGTTTGGCTCTTGCGGGGATAAGGTAGTCGTCTCCTTTTGTGATGGTTTGTGTTTTGCCGTTGATGGTTAGTTTCATCTTTCCTTCGATTACCATGCCCCATTGGGGATAGTTGTGGCTGTGTTCTGGCACTAGTGCGGTGGGTTGCATTTCGAAGAAAATCAGTTGGTGTTTTTCACCTTGTAGGATCCAAGCCTTGACGCCCTGAAAAGGCAAGTCCGCCTCCGGTAAGTCTTTTATGACTGTGGGGAACCCAAAGGCGCGTTTGCTCCTTGCTTTGTTCAAGATGCTCCCATCCTCGAGAAGTTTGGAAGAGGCGGGAAGAAGTATTAAAGCTTGTGCGGTCACGTGCTTTGCTTATCATACCCGCGCGCGCGTTCTTCACGGCCTTACACATTCAGCTTTTGGCCTGTAGGGTCTTTTTGGCTTTGGTTTACTATGCTTCGAGCAACGTTTGACACAGACAAAGATGCCTCTTTGAACCTCAAAGACACAGCCACAAACATCTGTGAAGGTTTCAGTCAAGCCGAACACCGACACTATCAGAAGTTGAGAGCTCTGTAACTACTTAAGTAGTTTGGAGATAGAAACGATTAATCGTACGTGTGTTGCGCTCTTTTGAAAATTTGCATGCCTTCTTAGTCACTAACAGTGATCTCCTCTTGGGTAGAGTCAACGGGCAATGTAGTTGAAATAGTAAGCAAAATGACTGAATAACTGATAATGGTAATCGCTAATAACGCGCTTGCGCGCGCGTATGATCCGTGCTTGTGAAATGTGTTCTATCTTTCCACAATAAAAGCGATTTTGACATTTGCCTTGTATTCCACAATTTTGTTGTCTTTCACTCTAGCAGTGCATCGCTTAACGTGGACTCCCTTGATGTTCTTGACCGTCTTAGCGGCCTCTGCCACAGCATTCTGCGCAGCCTCGCTCCAACTATTCGGTGAACTACCTATTAGCTCGATGATTTTCACGACAGTCATAGAATTCACCTCCATTCACACAGTGTTACCAACAACACTTCAGCTTTTCGACCTGAAGTCTGCACGCACCAATATTCACACACCGTGGTTGATGGGCCGGGCCGGATTTGAACCGGCGACCTTCAACGGCGATAGCAGTGGCTTCCTTGGCACTCAATTTGAATTGGCGCGGAAGGCCCCATGCGAAGTTGAATAAATAGTTTCGTGGCAGCTGTTCGTTGATAATGATGGCGCACGCAGCGCCAGGCTATTTCATTAAATAGGTTCAGACTTCACAAGGAAAGGTGAATACTCTCCTTCGTAAACCATTCTTATGTCGACCCAACAGTC
>CAYGAE010000069.1:0-6510 GCA_964347855.1 uncultured Candidatus Bathyarchaeia archaeon | reverse complement strand
GATAAAGACAGGTATAACGTGGAATTATCGTTAAGGTTATATATCACGCAGATTGGAAGACGGAAAAACATGTGAACTGGGTAGCCTATCTCCAATTCGAACTTGTTGATTTTATGCCGAAGAGTATATTCATGTGTCAGTGATGCGCCATCTTCGACGAGATCAAATAACTCCCGTAATCTTTCATAATCCGCAGACGCTCGGTTAAGAGACTGATATTGGGTATAGGTTATGGCTGCCAAGACGATAAGACCAAGCATAAGCACTCCAAAAAGGGATTTCCACTTCATGGGCACAGATAGTTGGTGTTTTGGCTCTGTTATTCTTGGTGTCTCTTCTACTTTGCTCATTGTTGTTGTGGCTGCTTCTCCGAAGGTGGATAGTTTGTATTTTCCGTCCGGTGTTTTGGAAACGAGTTCTCCAAGATTCTCGAGGTGGTAGGTCAAATGGGAGCTCGAGACTCCAAGCGCCTCAAGCATCTCTGAGAACGTCTTCGCTCTTTCTTGGAGCATTCTTAGTATCTTGCGGCGGACCGGATGCTTCAGAGAAGTAAATATGGTTGAATAGGTTTCCTCTTCAAAATCAGACATTGCTCTCTGCCAAAATGCTGATTGTGACCGTGTTAGAAAACCTTTTTTGTCAAGAAACTTTGACCGAGTTAACTCCCTGTTCTTAAAATGCGAAAATGAGCGCTCGGATTCGATTTGAATCAGCGAGGGAGACCACCACCGAAGTCGAACAAAAAAGGGTCGCATATGGGTTTCATATGTGATAGACTGCGAGGTGTCGAAAGTGCAAGCTCCGATAGATGGACGGGCGTTTCATAAACTATTTAAAGCGTGTGAAGCGGATACGTATCGTAAGAGTTGCTACACCTGAGAGGCGAAACATTTGAAAAGCATTCCGATACTTGTTGTCGTTCTACTACTAATTGTTGTGTTAACCCCTGTTAGGGCAGCACCAAAGACGAAGACCCGAGTTGCGGCTAAAGCAAGCCTCGTCGCAGGGAATATTTCCATGGGCACACAATCGATAACTCAACAAGGCATTTTACACGTCAAGGGAGCAATATCGGAAGGAACCGTTACGAGCATTTCAGGCCCCGACATTTCAGGAACACTCTGGACGATCTTGGACGGAAGTGGTAATTTGAACACTGGAGACGGGTCTTTCCACGGAAAATGGACGATCACAACTGTCAACGGCACCCTTGAAGGGTCCACTGTCGGCGACGTAGTGCTCACAAACTCCACTTTTGGTTGGATTTCAGGTTCGTTCTCGGGGCAGGGCACCATTAATCATACCGAACAGAAGCTGAAGGCATCATTCGAGGGGCAGGTCACGATGGGCATTCTCCAAGTAGAACTCGCCATAGAGGGCACAATGTCCATCTCCGAGGGAAAATAGATCCCGCAACTCGTTTCTGAGATTCACAGTTTCTCAGTGCGGAGACCCCAAGCACGCGTTAATTATAGTGCCTCCTGCGACGACAAGGGTTTTGTCCAGTATGTTGTAGTCTCTCGACTTTGGGAAATACGATTTTCTCCGCACGTTCACGCGAGAAGAAAAAGAGGGGGGTTAGGGAAGCTCGATCTCTAGTATTGGTGATAGGTCATCCAGCTTGTTTAATCCGACCTTGCGACTTGAAATGGTGTAGAGCACGTTTTCTACGTACGCTGATCTTTTAACCCAGTAGCTTTGCTCGTGGATGCTCATTCCGTTCTCCAGATGCGTGATTCTACCCTCCAACTGAAAGCCATGGAATAGGGAGACATCAAAGACGTAGGCTCCTTGCCACACGGGTTCTCCATAAGCGTACGGGGGAACTTCACCAGCATATTTGCTTGGGTCGATTTTGGCTTCTAGAATGGGCATTACGAGAAGCGTCCTGGATTTGTCAAAAAGGAACGCTTTGTGATCGTAAAGGACTGGAGAGTCGGAGCCCCTGTCGCCTATAATGACAGTATCCATTTGAACGGGGTTTGCGACGTCGCTCACGTCGAAGAGGGACATCTTGATTCCTTGATACCATGCAAAGTCTCCTTCGTCGGCTTCGACAGTATGTTTACCGACTCCGATCAGGTGGGTTTCATCGTAAGGATGCAAATAGTCGGAGTATCCTGGGATGTGTAGTTCTCCGAGAACTGTTGGGTTGGTTGGCTGGCTTAGGTCTATCACAAACAAGGGGTCGGTTTTCTTGAAAGTCACGAGGTAGGCTCGGTTTCCCATGAATCGGGCGGAATGGAAGTTTTCACCAGGCGCAAGCCCTTCCAACTTTCCAACCACGCTTAGGTTCATGTCTAGGACGTAGAGATTGGTCTGAGTGGTCCAGTTTAGTGTCCACGTTGTCGTTTCGATTCTGAAGTAGTCGTTGTATTCATCCATTGAAAACTGGTTGCGTTCACGTCCTGGGACTGTGCCTGTGGCTTCGCAGGTCATGTTGCTGCCTTCGACGCGTATACGGTAGATAGTGGTGTCGCTATTCCAGCCTCGGGAAGTGACGTATATGTTGCTTAGCGAAACATACAGATTGCAGGTGCCGCCAAGCATGATTGGCAAGTAGACTGGTGCCTCGGTTGTGTTTTTCAAGTTCATGGCGACGAATGTTGTGTATTGATAGTAGTCGTCTGTCCCGTTGAAGTAGCGGATTTCAGTGGGCGCTATCTTGATGATCTTCTGGTCCGCGTTGATCTCTGGAAGGGACAGTGTCTCATCCACTAGGTAAGCTGCTTTACTGACGACAAAATAGACGTAGTCGCCGATCATTCGTGAGTTGAAATAGCTCCCGGAAATCGTGAAATCACGCGCCAGCGACGGATGGCGTGGATCATCCACATCATAGACCTTCACGAAAGTTTTGATGTCAACCACATGATACCTATCATATATCATTGGGAAAGTGTAGTCTGATCCGAGAACTGCCAGCTTGTTGCCTTGCACGAAGATGCCAAGAGGATGCAGATCGTCAAAGGTTATCGTTGAAACTATCTGCGCTAGTGCTGGAGGATACGCCTTCAGAATGTGAACCACGTTGCCGGACACTACGTACATGTAGCCTCTGTCGTCAACTTTCACGATATCGGCTTCGTCGACTCCTGTAACTTGGATGTTGGTGGTTGAATGAGAGGGAACAGCACTGGCCTCTAACGCACTGTCAGACGCAAGTACGTCCCGGGCGCCCATAAACTTTGCATCTTCAGCGCCGTAGATCCAGAAGGGTGATTGGGTTTTCGAGTTAGTTGTCAGGAAGTTCTTCAACTCCTCCTCAGATTGAAACGTTGAAAGCGGCAGAGACAACGGGGCCGAGATTGGAGACGCGCCTGGCGTATAATCAAGTTGAGCAAGGTCGATGATCACGATCACTGCAGTCAAAACTGAGGCCAGGAGAATGGCAGTAAGTCCATAGAAGAGTGATTGTCTCTTGATCTTGCTTTCCATCGTATATACCAGCGTATCTATTGAGTATTCTCTCGCATTTTATCCTAAGCTTTAGTACAGTTTGTTCTAGAAGTTAGTACACAAGGAAGGTGCGCGTACAGTCTTCCAAGGCTCTTTGTAAAGCTTCAAATGACCTGCGAGGGGATGAAAGATGAAGCCGAAAAAAGTGTTATTTGCGGGAAGAACATCGGGGAAGGCAAATGCTTTTTGCGCGCGGTTAACAGTCGATGGATAGTACACATGACGCGCAGGCGAGAGAACACGTTGAAAGTCTAACTCTAAAGTTCACCCAATTGTGCACGTCTTTTAGGGCGTTCTGGTTCAGGGCGTTCTGGGAAAGGCCTTTCGGGGAAGGGGCGGTTCTGGCACAGAGGGCAAGCATGTTCAAGGATCTTATATGGATCTGGAGTCTCCACAATCTCTTTCAAGACGTCAAAAACGGTGCATCCTTTGTCTGGATTAAAAAAGCATTTCATTCTCAACACTGCCAATCCCTATCAGAATACTTGACTAATAATAGTTGCGCGCACGCATAGAAAATGAAAACCCACTTTCTCATTCTCATACCCCTCTAAACGTTTCCATCCGAAGTTTCTTTCTTAAACCTCTAGTAGCTTGAAATGAGTTGGGATTCGTGCTGGGCGCGCAAGCTCAAAGGCGAGACGTAATCACCAAAATTCTCTCTGAGTCTAAGTAGGCGCTCGCGCTGTTGATCCAGTACGTGAAACAGTTCTGCCGGCGTATCAGCGACCTTTTCCTGATAGAATCTCACCACCCGCTCAATCTTAGTCAAGTTTTCAGGGACGCGAATAGTAAATTGTTCGGTGTAATCCTCCTTTCCGTAGTCTTTCCCGAGCACTTGCATAAAGAGCCTCTGCAAATCCTCGTATCTGGGAAGATAACCAGTAGGAGATCTTATCGCTGCAGCTTCATTATGGACGCGCAGCTCCATCCACTTTATCCACACATGTTTGTCTCGATTGGTGTTTAGGAAATTGCCTACATTATCCCGCAGGAAGTAGTTGACTCCAAAGATAACTGGTACTTTCCTAAGCTTTTTTCCAATCATTAGGTTATTGCGGATATTTTTGCCTAAGGGAATGGAGATAAAGTCCTGGATACTCATCATATTGATCTCTGGCACACCTTCTTGACCAATTGTTGCAAAAGTTGTTTCGGTCTCCAGAGAGGCGCCATAAGCGATAATGCCATGCTCCCAATCAAAGCTCTGTTGGACAGGCACGTAGGCCTTGGCGTCTCGTCCTCCATACATTATGCCACCTAACTCCACCCCTAGAGGGTTTTCCAGCTCAGGGTCGCAGTTTTCCAACGACTTTAAGGCTACTGTATAGCGCGCGTTCTTGTGAGCAGGTGGAATCCTAGCGCCAGACTTTTCTGTCTTTCCTTCGAACCAGGCCCCGGAGAAGTTGACTCCCTCTTTGGGAAGTTCACAGCCCATGCCCAACCAATATGGTTTGCCGTCTTTGATTAACACGTTGGAAAAGATAACCTCGCCAGGGCTATTGAGTACCTTAAAGATTAAGGGGTCATCTCTGGGGTTAATGTCTTGAAGAATGCCGAATATGCCGCACTCAACGTTTACTGCGCGGGCAACTGAATCGATGTTACGAATGTATACAATGTCATCGCCCAGTATTGTCTCCCCAGGGAGCATAGCTGTGGAGGTCTTGCCGCAAGCACTGGGAAACGCACCGGCAAAGTAGGTCTTACGGCCGCTGGGACCGTGCACTCCCATAAGCATCATATGCTCAGCAAGCCATCCCTCCATGTTTGCCTTGCGGATAGCGAGACGAAAGGCCAGTTTCTTGAAGCCTACGGAGTTGCCCGCATACTGGGTGTTGACACTGTAGATAGTGTTATCCATATGATCGATGTAGATGCACTTCTTCTCATGCTCAATGCTGGTCATATCCTCATTTAATTTCCCTGCTGAATGCAGTACTCGCAGAAATTCCCTGTCTAACCCGGATTGACGGAATGCTTCATAACCAGGCCTATAAAGGATATCTTCAGAGTGAGCTACATACCAAGAATCAGTGCACTGCAGGCCGAGAATTGTGAATATCGAATTGGGAGGCCCTAGCGAAAGAAAGCGAACAATCATTGTGCGCCCCTCCATTGAATCCCTAAGATTATCTTTTACCTCCGCCAAACCTTCTTGGCGATCAATCTGATTGAGGACCTTGCTAAGAGAGAATCCCTTGGGCACAAGATACTTTGTAGCTTGTCTGTCTCGCCCTTGATCATGTACACCATCAAAATGGACAGTATGCCCAGAGAATGTTAAAATCGCCTGTTCCTCGCCTGCGGCGATGGCTTGGTGCCGGATGTGGACGATATCTTCAGCAGAATCGTTACAGATGAAGATTTTTTCGGGGTTGCAGAGGTCACCGGCTTTAGCAATAAATTCATGAACTATCGGATTAGTTATCGCACACAGCTTCTCGTAGTCGGGTTGACTCATGTTTGGTCGAAGTGCTTCAAGATATGTGTTCATACTTCAACCTCAAAGGTTACAATTGCCTTAGACTGTTCTGATTCCATGCCTAGTAAGATTTGGAAAACTTATATTTTTGCGCGCAATCCTAAAATCAGAGTGATTCCTAGAATAGCATCAAAACAGAGGATTTGTCTCTGGATCCGGTATATCATCAAGAAGGGAGTCAAAAGATATGAAGGAACGTTTCGTTGAGGAAAGAAAGACAAAATATGGTAAACGCGTTGTGAAGCAGATCAAAGGAAAGATAATAATTCAAAAGATTCGAGAAGATAAGCCAAAACAAGAAACAAAGTCCAGACGTAGAAGAGGAAAGAAAAAGTCGTAGCGCACGCACCTAGAGAGTGACCCATAAACAACATATAAACAATGTCCAGCTCTTAGAAATGGAGGAGAAACGTTCAGTGCTAAATATCTGGAATTGTTCCAATTCCAGTTTCTACCCTTTTGCCGTGCGCGCGCATTGTATGGATAAACCGATAGTTTGTGTGTGTGCTTGGAGTGGTGCTCCGGCCGGGATTTGAACCCGGGTCGGCGGCTTTCTTCCGCGTCCA
>CAYGAE010000068.1:0-8906 GCA_964347855.1 uncultured Candidatus Bathyarchaeia archaeon | reverse complement strand
CAACGAAATGATGCGCCCATACATAGTCCTCCCCGAAGCAGACGACGAGTAGAAGCGCGCGCATGCCCGAGCGTAGCGCGTGCTAGGGACTTCAAATCTCTATTGCCCACAGAAGGTCTGAGGTGATTAGGGTTGATGAACCGGAGGAAGTGAGTCCCTGGAAGAAATAGAGACGTATTAGAAAAGACTAACGGAATTTCGCAGCATGCGTACGCACAATAGTAGGAGTTAACCCGTTTCAGGCCCGATCTTTATTCTTCCACAACCACAACATTCTCAAAGATCAGCCACGGTATCTTCATGAGGCTTTCTTCAAGCGCCTCGCGAATCTCCGTTTCAATCTCCTTACTGCTTTTTGTTTTCGCCTCACGCTTGAGGCTGATGAGAGCCACTACTGCGGCTTTCTTCACTTTTTGCTCGTGTATATCTTTAGACATAGCTGTCCACGTGCCTATGCGTGTTTTCAGCTTGCAGCTTCGGTCGACGATCTTGAAGAAACTCTACGGATGTGTATAGTAATAAATATATGTTACTGTAATATAACAGTAACAGTTCGCCCTGGGAGAAGGTTTGACTTGTCAGCTTTAGAAAAAAATGTTAAGATGTTAATCGACTTCGGACTCACGGGTAATCAAGCACGGGTGTACCTAGCCATAGCCAGATTGAAGCTGGCTACCGTCGGCCGAATCTCAAAAGTGTCGAAGGTGCGCCGAGAAGATGTCTATAGAATAATGCCGAAGCTCGAAAGAATGGGATTGGTTGAAAAACTGTTGGGGAAGCCCAGCAAGATTAGGGCCACACCCGTGGAGGAGGCGCTTTCCGTTCTGATCAAACATGAAGAAGATACAGCCCGCGAGCGAGTATCCAAATTGAAAGCTAGAACAGAAACGTTTTTGAAGGATTTTGCACGAGCGCCCAATTTAGAAGTGGAGGAAAAAGCACATTTCGCTCTGCTCTCAAAGCGGAGAAATATAGTATCTAGAATGCTGACGATGGTGAAGAATGCTGAGAAGGAAATTGACATGGTCTCTTCAAGAGGTCAGTTCATGCAGTTTTTGCATGCTTTCTCTGAACAATTCGAGAAAAAAATAGGGAAAGGGATAAAGATACGCGTAATATCGGAATTGCCCGATTATGAAGACTCTCTTCCAAGACTCATAGAAGAACGGTTATCACCCGGCAACTCGCTCGACCTGAGGTATGCAGATTTGCCTTCAAGCCATTACATGATAACTGATTTCAAAGAAGCGTTGATCGGCACCACCAAAGAGGGGAACTTAGCAGAACCTCCGTGTCTATGGACAAATGGCGAGGGCCTCGTGGGAGTCTTTCAGGCAGATTTTGAAAACCTTTGGCACCGTTCCACCAGCTGGAGATCTATTGAAACGACTGCTGTTCCTGACAAGATAATTCGCTTCATGGATCAATTGCGACCTACAAACCACCTGATATTGGTGTACGATTCTCCGGAAGCCAAGCACAACGTT
Source organism: uncultured Candidatus Bathyarchaeia archaeon (assembly GCA_964347855.1). Classification (GTDB taxonomy): domain Archaea; phylum Thermoproteota; class Bathyarchaeia; order Bathyarchaeales; family Bathyarchaeaceae; genus CAYGAE01. Next base: position 7,419 of record CAYGAE010000068.1, on the reverse strand, counting down.
CTTTTCAACTACCTCAAAGTTGGATGGAGAAATGGTGAAGCTGGAGTGTATGTAACTACGGAAGAGAGCCCGAGCCAAATACGAGAACAGATGCAACAGTACGGCATCACGGCGGAAGAACATGAGAAAAAAGGTGCCCTACAAATCTTTGGATACGAAGACATTTACATAATAGATGGAAAATTCAACATGTCCACTACGTTAAATCTATGGAATCAACTCTACGGCGAAGCGTTGAAAAATGGCTTTAAGGGATTAAGAGTCACCGGAGAAACGGCGTGTTTCTTCAAACACAACCTTGTCAGCGAACTACTTGAGTATGAGAAGGCATTACACACAGTTTTAGACATCCCAATGATCGCCATCTGCGCTTACAACGCCTTCGATATAAACAAAACCAAAGACCCAGCAAACCTATACGGTGAACTAGCCAGAGCTCACGGCACAACCCTGTTCACAGGAATAGACAACGAACTGGGAAGAATGGAAATCAGAAGAATGTAAAAACCTAGCCCACCATAGTGAACCTCGATGCGCGCGCACGTTTAGATACTTCTTAGATATACCAGTAGCTTCCGAAATACTTTGAACCCAACCTTTCTGTAGAGCTCTATTGCTCTCGTTGGGTTTGTGTCATCAGTTTCTACTTCTACTTCTGTCATTCCTTTAGACTTCAAAGACTCCATACCTCGTAGAATCAGGGCTGTGCCTATTCCCTTTCTTCTGAAAGGCTGTAATACGCCTAACGTGTCTATGTCTCCTTTCCCTGTTTTCCCTATAGACGTCCCGACGAATCCGACTGCTTTGCCTTCTAGAAGTGCAAAGAACCACCCCTGGTCGCGATCTGGATCACTTAACCAATGCTCCACCTCCTTCACGGTAGTTGGTCTCCATCCCAAGGCAAGTAGGTCTTCTAAAGCTTCATTGTGAATCCAATTGACCAATTGTATGTCTTCCGTATTCTTCTTCACTGTTCTCATTTTCACCCTTTTATTCTCACCGATGTTGAAAGGAATGGTGCTCAAGTCTCTCTTCATTATGCTGGCCATTCTGAGTAGTCCAAATCCCATGGATTCCAGGAGATGTTTGCAAGCTGTTTGGTCTTCCCTAACCCATGATTCAGCTGTTTCCATCCCTCTTTCTCTTAGGCTTTGTATCGCTTTGTTCACTAATGCTCTTCCCACGCCTCTCCTCCTGAACCTTGGAATGACACTCAGCCTTTCTATGAACCCTTTCTTTTCTTCTAGATACTTATCCACATGAGCATCAACCCTCCCAACTGGTTTACCACCGAGTTCCGCAAAAAACATCCCCACGCTATCAAAGCTCGGATCTCTTTCCTTCATCTCCATGTCTTCCATCGTAGCTAATGTATACCCCTCAAATTCCTTCCAAGCTTCGTTTCCTACTTTTAGCCAAGCCTCTTCATCTTCTCCCTTCATGAAATTCCTCATCTTCAAACCAGTAATCATTTTTCTGTAAACTCCCGTAGACAGTTTGAGCACCCAACATATATGCGTGCGCGTGCGATCAAGGACTGAGTGTCAGAATGTAGATAAGCTCAGTCTCTCCTTGTGCATAGCGCGCGCTCTGTTGACGTGGATAGTGTTCATTGTTTTGTGATACTCAGTTGTACCTTTCGAATGCGGGCTCGGTTTAATCTTCTTTCGAGACAGTCTTGGATGTTACAAGAGTGAGTGTATCTTCTATTCCCAGAGTCTTTCTTACTACATTGAACAGAAAGTCGTCTAGTTCTTCCATAGTACGGAACCTTGTTTCGATACAGAAATCATAGGTCCCATAAGTGAGGCTTGCCCTCTTCACTTGCTTTGCGTTGCCGAGCACATTAAGAACCTCCAGTTCCTTCCCGAGTTCTACTTTCCCCAGTATATAAACAAAAATCACTTTGATCACCTGCCAAGCTTAAGGACTTCCAGTGGCTCGCATTTATGGTATTCAATGTTTCTTCTCTCACAAATCTCTATGATCTTGGAATATATCATCAAGTCTAAGTCTTCTATGGACTGGTCTTCTGGCCCTTCTATTTCGACAGCTGCTCCCGATGGGACGCGCACTTTGTAAACATTTATCGTGTAACCATTGGGAATTTTCTTCTCTTCCAAAAAAGTCTTGATCTCGTCAACAAATCTATTGATGTCTTCATTCCTCGATCCCATTAATTGAATTTCTCTGCGACTTATTACGGCCATTTTTCCCACCTACAATCAATGTATATTTGATCTTAATTATAATATTTTGCATAAGTTTGATAGGAATCGGTTAATTTGCAGGCGTATTGGACGCGTATTGGACGCTTATCATCCTATTTGTGTAAAAATGACAAACGACGATAATCTGTACTAATCCGCGCGCGTAATGTTAGCATCTGCCATCAAAGCGCGCCATTGCCATGCATGTCAAGAGCTAATCTGTTCTTTCTTCGTAATCTGACTTTGAAGCTTGAGAATAAAGGAAGAAAAAGGTGGACAAGTCCTTGAAATCCTATAATGAACCCCTTGGCTTTCGCCTTGCTCCCACCCGCCGCCCCCCGCCAGTTACTCGCGCGCATTTGACGCGTCGAGTCCATGATTTTGAAGAGAGCTTTTACTCTCGTTTTGCTTTTGCTTTGACTTTTTCCATCATTTCTGGAGTGTGTAGTTGTTCCATCGTATACCCGTGGACTTCTGTGGCGTGTTTTCCAATATCCTCCGTGAGTTCTGCCATAGTTTCGCCGCGGGCTGTGTAGGTGCAATTGGATTTCGGATCCAAATCTTTACAGACTAGTTTCAATCCCATAATAGGTTCACCTCACCTTCCTCAAACTTTCAAACCAATGCTAGCATTAGGAAGTGTTTGATATTTAAGATTATGTTGCTGTTGTGCCACAGTCACACAGGCTTTAGGTGTCCAATTTATGCATGCTTGCATGAACTGGGGATCACAGAAACAAATGCGCGCGCATCACTCAAATTCTTTAGCGAGCTCCAGCTGCATATTGATGGTGGGGAGCACGTGCGACTATAGACAAAAATCAGCTTGTCTGCTGAAAGAGAGAGAAAGGAGTTTTCCCGTGCACCCCACCAACAATTCTCTAAAGAAATATGAGGTATATAAGATTATGTTACTGTTGTACCACAGTCACACACCCTTAAAAGTTCGTATCCACTAGAGCTTCGGTGTTATGCTAGCAAAAATCGCAAGGAGGTGAAAAGTGTGGGAAAGATTCTTAGTTTTGGCTTGTTTGGTGTCTTTGCGCTGTTGCTTGTATCGCCAGCCTTGGCCGCTCCTACATGGGACGATAATCCTAAGGCTTTCGTACATGGAGCAACTGTAGAACTAGAGGGAGAAACTTGGTATTTTGCGGGTCCTGGAAGTATTCCACCGCCTTTCAACGTAGTTGACGTCCCTGGACACACATGGAATCAGGCTTCAAAGAATCCCTTCAAAGTGGTGGGAAGGCATTACAATGTTGGACCGTGGAACGCTGAACCGGGAATGCCATGGTGGGCTACTGGCGAGCCTTATGGGATAATGCTGTTCAAGGTTGATGGGAGAATAGCGCCTTGGACTTGGGAAATCGCTGAAGAGATGGCGGCGAAAGGATACGTTCACTACCATGAACTAGTTGATGCTTTCGGTAACCACCATCCCGAGCTGGTCGCGTGGCTGAAACACACCGCCATCCGCTCGTTCGACTTTGATGGTGGACCAATGCCTGGAGCAGCCCATCACGTAACGCCAGGAATAGACTATGAGTTCATGCCGAATTGGATGATGCCTTATCCATAAACAAACTGAACAGGACAGGCATCCCCCCCCTTTTCTAAAAAAGTCTACGTACGCATTAGGATGCATGACACAAAACTAGATTCAAGACTGGCCTTGGAAGAGATATTGGCAACTTCGGAAAGAAGAGCGAATAGGTATCACAAGGTTTAGGGTCTCAGTCAAAAGTTGTATGTTCAGAATGAATCAACTGATCATGTTAGCGGTGTTTTCATATCTGACTCAAGAGAGAGCCTGAAAGCTTTCAGGGTACGGAGCTGCGAAGAGCACTAAGGAAGACTAGATGTTCTTTGAAGCGAAACATTGAGTGTTCCCAAAATCGCCAACGCAATGAGAGCTAAAGATGGGCGCGCCAAAAAAAAGGGGGGGAATTGTCTCGGTTCGATTCAAAGGAGTTTTATGGCTTCTTCCCGTGGAACAGCTACCATCGTTTCTGTATCAATGAGTCCTGCAAATGGGAGGAGTACTTTCATTACGTCCTTTTCGTCTGTTGCTTCAGTAATTGTGACTCCGTTATAGCGTCCCAGAGTCCAGTAGACACGCATCTTGATGCCTTGCTTCTCCAGTTCTTCAAGCGTTTTGGTGAAGTTATCAACGATATCCTTTGGAGGAGCTTGCTTCCATTTCGTGAGCGTTATGAAAATCAAACGACCACCTCACAAGAACTAGGCGCCCGTGCTTTTAAATGTGTGTGACTGTGGCACCACAGCAACATACCATTTAACATCCAACGAGAATTATCGTACAGCCATTATTTGTCATTTGGAAAATAGTCTTCGAAAGTATGAAAGAGTAAGCGAACACAGTGAGGGTAACCACAATGACCTCTCACTCTTTTCTAAGTTCAATGTTTCTGTTTGCTGATAATCCATTCAGAGACTTCTTTCTTGACGACCAAAAGAGAACTGATACGAGAAGCAGGAAAGGGTGTTGTTTCAGTGAGCTGATGTTTTGGGTAGTCTTCGTTTACATGACTAGGATAATTGATATGACAATGAGTAAGAGTAGTATTGCGATCCACGTGCGCCCGCAGAAATTTATGATAAGGCTAATCTGAAGGTTTTGGAGTAGTAGGTGTTCCCAGCATACTCGGCGGAGCTGCGAATGAAGAGAATACTGGCAATAACATTCCTGAATTATTTCGTATCGGGAGGACTTACATTAATTATCCCGTTGTTGTTGCTTGAGCGAAACGTTGATTTGGCGGAGATCGGCATCGTGATATCTGTTTTGCCTCTAGTCTTTCTTGTAGTTCGCATGTTCTTGGCTGCACTGGCAGATCTTGTGGGGTGGGCTCGATTCTATATCCTACTGAACTGGCCTGGAGCTCTCTTTTCCACTTTGATATATCTCATTGCTGGCTCTACTCCTTTTTTTCTTTTAGGAAAAATCACCGAAGCGGTGAAAGAGTCCTCCTACTGGGCGGTGAATCGAACTGCTATCTTTTCCCTGGCTCCTAGGCAAAGAGAAAGGGAGGCTACAAGGAATATTGCTGTTCTGCGGCTGGCTACTGCCCTTGGTAGTGCTGCGTCAGGATTGGCAATTGCTTACATGGGATTCTCATTCGCACTGAGCATTTTGGTATTCGCCTCAGCGATTATCGGGATTCCAGCCACGCTGCTTTGGCAAACCCGGAAGCAAAGCTCACGGCTAAGGATTCAGAGAGTCACGGAATTACTCGATCCAAGAGGCAGAGATGGAACATTCTGGCTTGTCTCAATGACTATACTGTTCTTTAGTCTCGCGCAATACCCATTGTTAGCTTTGCTTCTACCGGTTTTCATGTCACAACAATTAGGGTACAACTACATCGCAATAGGGATATCCTATATGCTTTACAACGTCATAGCTTCAGCCATAACATTTGGTACGCTGAGAATATCATTGGGCACTAGACGAGTTGCCATTCAGAGTTCACTCGCCTTATTTGCGTCGTTTCTGCTAGTATACTCAGGGAAGTACTTTCCTGCGCTCTTTCTGGCATTAGCTCTCGCACACGGCCTTGGAATAGGTTTTTTCGAGTCAATCATTGCTAAAGCCACGAAGAACAGACGGGCTATATCCGTTGACATAGGATTGCTCCATGTACCAATGAGATTTGCTGAGTTCACTTCTGTGTTATTTGCTGGATTTGTCGCTCAATCCTTAGGATATCTGCCCATGTTTGTTTCCTCAGGGATCTTCTTCACGATTTTCTCCATTCTCTCTTTATATGTTCTGAAATCATGAGAAAGTTCGCACAGCGCCGCGCGTGCATGCCCCGTGGGGGTTTGGGACTAGACTAGGACAAATAATGCGATCGTTGCCACAACAGTTAGAATCGTTATGACTGTGAACACAGTTACCATGGGCAGGTTGTTTTCATGAGCGTACTTTCCTGGACTATTAATGACAGAATACCGCAACATTCCAGTGATATGGCTGAAAGTATTTTCGCCCAATCGCCAACCAGAAATAATCCAACACCGCGCGCGCAAGTCTGAATAGCGCCATTCAATATCTTTTGGAACTCGCTGAATGATTGTAGAGTTTCTCCGAGTTCTGTTGCCTGAGCTACTCTGCACATGGATGCTTTTCAGATTTTGGATGGCATTCTGCGATCTGTTCAGGAGAACATTCCTTAGGATTCTTAACCTTCTTTTCAGGATGTTCACAACAAGATTTTTCGTCACACATGACGCTAGCCTCTCTTCATTGAAAAAGAAAGCTAATAGCCCTATTTAATACTTAATGAACACCACGCAAGATAAGCAAACACATGGTTTTCTAGAACTTTTCTTCTCAAATCTTCAGTGTAACATCGGTAGGATAGCCATATGAGGAATAGACTTTTCTGGACTGACTCGATCTTCAAATGACTTCGATCGGTTCACGAACAAGACAATTCTTGAGACATGACGTATCGACCGCGCGCTTGGATTACTTTTCAAAAGATGATGCGCCAGTCTATATGGGCAGATATAACATAACGTATACGTATATGCCCAGAAACAGCTCCACTAGCCATAAAAGGACTGTAACTCGCATAGGCCTTCTCTTCTTGGCACAGGCCTTAATCTCGTGATGACGGAAAATCCACGTGCCTACAAGCCAGATTCCCAAGATTTCCACCAAGATTCCCATGACAGCGTGTATAGCTACCACCAACGCGGGACGAGTCAACGGCATTAAAAACAAACCTCGAAAACCCAAGAGCGAGGGTATCATGACAACAGCCATAGAAACCATGTTCAATGACACAGCGATTCCCATTACTACTCCGTGTTTGGTAAACCTACGTCGAACCTTGACAATCGACACTCCCCCAACCAAGAAAATGATAATTGCAATTTGAAACAACAGGTTCAGGTCAGCAGTAAGCGTAGCATTTGGGTTGAAAAGTCCCGTTTTTGAACCCCACTCTTCGTTCGAGTATATATTCAAGAATCCCTAAAAGGCTTGTCATGACTCGTAAGCGAGTCTTTCAAACGATGTAAGCCTTCGATACCTTTCAGACGTTCTTGTCCTTCTGATCGTAAACCTTGGACCTTAGAAGCAGTATTGCAATTGGTACGACTATCAAGATTAGGAGTACATGTATCCACGAGAACTCGGGGACTACCAGAGGTTCGGACCAGCTGCTCCAACCATCGA
>CAYGAE010000067.1:2806-8912 GCA_964347855.1 uncultured Candidatus Bathyarchaeia archaeon | reverse complement strand
ACGCTGAAAGATAAGGTCGTTGAAACCATTGATACGTCATACGTGGGCGAACAAGGCGTGGAGGAAGTTGTCGAGAGAGCTCCAGAGATTCTGCGGCGCGTTCGATATGTTGAGGAGAAGAAGATAATGCAGGCTTTTCTCTACCAGATCGGCCATGACACTGGCCTGGCTACCTACGGTGAGAAAGAGGTGAGACGGGCCTTAGAAGCTGGGTCTGTAGAAACTCTGTTGCTGTCGGAGGCGCTGGACTTGGTTCGAGTTAGAGTGGAGTGTACTGCCTGCGATTACACGGAAGAGAAGACGATGAAGGAGAAGGAGGTTTCGAGTCTTGATCAAGACGTCGTTGGGCAAGCGTGTCCGAAATGTACTGCTCCGAGTCTCCAAGTCGCGGAGGTAAAAGATGTCATCGAGGATTTTGCTGAGTTGGCGGAGCAGGTTGGGAGTGATGTGGAGGTTCTATCGGTTGAGACTGAGGAGGGGCAGATGTTGAAGAAGTCGTTCGGCGGGGTTGCGGCGGTTCTTCGTTTTAAGCCTTCAGGTTAGTATTCAGCCGTGAATTGAACGTTAGGATGTTCTGCGACTTTTCTGCCTTCGCCTTTTTCTGGCAATATTTGGATTTTTTCGGTCTTGCAGGTTCCGGTGATGTCTTCCAGCGCTTGGTTTAGGATGTGGGCGCTCTTTTTGCTTCCTGCATGTATGGTCAGGTTCTTGATTGGGATGTTTAAGGGCTTGCTTCTCTCTGCTTTCTCTCGGCGGATCTCTCCGATGGTTGCGATGATAAGGTCTCCGTATTTTTCTGCTTCTTCGTCGATCTTTTCGACGTCTGGGATTGGCCATTGGATGATGTGGATGCTTTCGTGTTTCATATCTTCTTTGTACATGTGTTGGTAGATCTCTTCTGTGAGATGGGGGATGATGGGGGCTAGAAGTTGTAGGATGCGGTAGAGCGTTGTGTACAGAGTGTACTGAGCTGCTTTCTTCTTCTCTTCGCCGTAGGTGTCTGGGTTATAGAGGCGGTGTTTTATGGCTTCGATGTATTGGTCGCAGAGCTTGTGCCAAGTGAAGTTTCGGACTTCGTCTAGAGCTGTGTTGAATTGGCAGGTGTCTAGGGCTGCTGTTGCTTCGACTGTCACTCTTTCCAGGGTGCTGAGGAGCCATCTGTCTAGGAGCTCCAGTTCTGGTGTGTCGCTTGGCGTGTAGTCTTGTAGGTGGTGGCTCGCAAAACGGGCGGCGTTCCAGAGTTTTATGAGGAATCTCCAGGAGTATTCTACGTCGGGCCAGCGGAAGGGTATGTCTGAGCCTGTTGTTCCGCCGGCGGCTGCCCACTGTCTGGCCGCATCAGCGCCGTATTTGTTGAAGACTTCAGGGGTGGCTACGTAGTTGCCGAGGGATTTGTGCATCATTCTTCCGTCTGTGCCCAGGACCATGCCATTGATGAGGCAGCTTTTGTAGGGGGTTTGGTTGAAGAGGGCTAGGTGGCGGACCATGAGGTAGTAGGCCCATGTGCGGATGATGTCCGTGCCTGAGGGGTGGACGTCTGCGGGGAAGCGTCGTTGCCAGTCTTCTCTATCTGGCCAGCCTGCGTGGACGGCGCAGGAGATGGAGGAGTCGAACCATGTGTCGAGGACGTCTGTTTCTGGCGTGAACTTGGTGCCTCCACATTTTGGGCATTTGGCGGTCTTGGGCGGCTCTCTTCTGGGGTCTATGGGAGGCCAGTCTTCCTCTGCGAGGAGAACGTCGCCACAGCTTTTGCAGTACCATATGGGGATTGGGGTGGCGAAGATTCTTTGGCGGCTGATCACCCAGTCCCAGTCTAGTGATCGTGCCCAGTCTATGAGGCGGGCTTTCATGTAGTCGGGGTACCAACGGATTTCGTTGGCGGTTTCTTCGACTTGGGATGTTAGTTGGAGAGTTTTCATGAACCATTGTTTTGTTTCTAGGATTTCTATGGGGGTGTGGCATCTCCAGCAGGTGCCGACTTCTTGTTGTAGGGGTTCGGTCTTTTCGATGAGGTTTTGTAGTTTTAGGTCTGCTAGGATGGCTTTTTTGGCTTCTTCCACGGTTAGGTCGGCGTATTTTCCTGCTGCCTTGCTCATTTTGCCGTTTTCGTCGATGGACATGATGACTGGTAAGTGGCGGGTTTTTACGGCTTTTACGTCTGCTTTGTCTCCGTAGGTGCAGATCATGACTATGCCTGTTCCGAATTTTGGGTCGACGAGTTCATCTGTTATGATTTCTACTGTTCTGGTTGTGGTTGGGACTTCGGCTGTTTTGCCAGCTAGGTGTTGATAACGTTCGTCGTCTGGGTGGATGGCGATGGCGACGCATGATGAGAGTAATTCGGGGCGTGTGGTGGCTATTTTGATGTGGTCGGTGCTATTTTGGAGGGGGAATTTTATTGTGTGTAGCGTGCCTTGTTTTGGTTTGTGTTCTACTTCTGCGTCTGCTATGGCGGTTTCGCAGCGGGGGCACCAGTTTATGGGATGGGTGCCCTGGTAGATGAATCCGTTTTTGTAGAGCTGGATGAAGCTGCGTTGTGTTTTGCGCCAGTAGTTTGGGTCGCGGGTTTGGTATTCTTGTGTCCAGTCTATGCTGCAGCCTAGGCGTTTTATGGCTGTGCGCATGATGTTGATGTATTTGTCTACGAACTGGTTGCAGAGCTTGACGAATTCTTCGGGTGATACTTCGGTTTTTTTGATTTTGTAGTGTTCTTCTGTTTCGACTTCTGTTGGTAAGCCGTGGCAGTCGAAGCCTTGAGGAAACAGTACGTTGTAGCCCCGCATGCGTTTGTAGCGGGCTACTATGTCGAAGTAGGTGTGGTTGAGGGCGTTTCCCATGTGGAAGTCGCCGCTGGGATAGGGTGGAGGAGTATTAATACTGTAGACTGGGCGTTTGGTGTCGTTCCAGTCGAAACGGTAGATACCCATCTCTTCCCAACGACGCTGCCACTTCAACTCAATCTCGAGGATTTTGCATTGCTTAGGAAGCGCCTTCATGCACTCAATCAACCCTGAACAATGAACCGTTTATGGATAGAAATGACACCTAAATAAATAACGATTATCCCGCACTTTCCTTATGAGGTAATAATGAGCGCGCTAGGTCTAGACTAGAGGCACACGCCTTCACATCACACAAAACACTCAAATCTACCACTGGAATATCAGTAACTCCAAAAGAGGAGCGATACGAACAATCGCCATCATTACTAAACTCCCCAATGAATTCTACGTCCTAACCACTACAGCCATAACCATATTTCTCGCCTCCGAAACAACACAGCCCATATTACCCCTCTATATCACAGAAAAGGGAGCCACAACTCTCCAACTCGGCATGATAATCAGCCTCCTCTCCTTCACAGCCATTGCAGCAAAAATCCCATTAGGCGTACTAGCCGAACGCATAGGAAGATGGCCCATCATCCCAGCCGTTGCCATCGGCCAAACGGTCAGCTTACTATTTTACTCCATGGTTCCAGACCCCACATGGTTCTATCCAATACGCATCTTTCATGCCCTCGTCCTAGCTGCCTTCGCCCCCACAGCCCTTGCTATCACCCAAGACCTGGCACCACCAAATAAACGAGGAGACACCATGGGAAGATTCCTCACCTCTATAGGAATAGCCAGTACCTTCGGCCCTTTTCTATGCACTCTCCTCGTAGACTACGTCAACTACGCCCAACTCTTCCAGATAGCCTCAATCATTCCCCTCATAGGTCTGGCACCGCTGCTACTAATCCGACGTAACGAAAGACCTCGCGTGGGCAGTCACGAAAGAACAAGGCTAAACATTCTAGGATCATTGAAGGCTATAGTTTCTTCGCGAAACATGCTGGTTCTGAGCTATCTCCGCCTTGCTTTCTCCTTCACATATGCCTTCTTCATCACCCTCTTTGCCGTCCATGCCCAGGAAAACCTCCTCTTAACCTCATCCCTCATTGCCCTCCTTTTTGGAATCAGAGGAACCACCAACATGCTGTCTCGAATCCCCTCCGGAAGACTGGCCGACAAGGTCGGATGCAAAATCCCCATCATCCTATCGTTCGCGCTCCTAGCAATCGTGTTCCTAACATTATCCGAAACCGCTAACCTATACCTCCTCGCCTTCTCCATGATCATATACGGGGCAGCCCACGGCATGAGAGCCGTAACAGAATGGTCCATGCTCGGAGACTGGGCACCACAAGAAGCAGGCAACATCGCCACAGCCTACCTATCCACCATGTTCAACGTCGGGGCAGCCCTCGGAGCAGTCGCCGCAGGAGCCCTCTCCCTAGTCCTCAACATCCAAACAATCTTTAAACTAGCTTCCCTCCTCCTCCTTTCAGGAACTTTCGCTGTCACCCTTACAAAGATGAAGCCCTAAAGAGGCAACTAGAAGAAATCTCAGGGTTATCAATTGCAACGAGTTATCTACCTACAAACTCCTCCAGACCATGCTGCTCTTTTTTCTGCCGCCCACCTTTTTCAACGTGAATCTCGTCACTCATAACAAGACGCATTCCATCAACCGCCGCAATAGTTCTTACACCCGTTTTCCCCTCAATCAGACGAGCCTCACGGTACGGACCCCTGAAAATCATCTTCATCCCAAAGTGAGTAGCCACAACCACCTCTGGAGACGCTTCCTCTACAATCCTGACCGCATCATCAGTGGTCATGTGACCCTTCCAGGGCTCACCAGAAGGTCTCATAACACAGAGTACGAGAAGCCTAACACCGTCATACGCCTTCCCAACACCCTCAAAAAACTCCGTGTCAGACGTATAACCGATATCTCCAACATCCCGCGTCTCAAACCTAAAACCAACAGCATCAGGATCAGTGTGTCGACACTCACTTGCCATAACCCTGACACCACCAACATTGAACGCGACACCGGGTTTGGCTTCTATTACCCGGTCAGGCATCTGTAGATGATACTTGGAGATTGCGGGCCCACAAGCTTCGTTGCCAACCAAGACGCTGCGAGGAGCAACTAAAACTCCTCGCTTTCTGGTCATGCCGCGAGTCATGGCTTCAACAAAAATCTCGGCGTCTGCATAGTGATCGGGATGGCAGTGCGAGACCAAAACAGCACCCACTTTCTGAGGATCTAGGCCCATGTTCAGAGAGTAAATGAGAGCGCCTGGCCCAGGCTCCAAATGCATATTCAATGTGTCAGAAAGAAAACGAATCCCACCAGTTCGGCGCTTCTGAGTTATAGTTGCGAATCTACCACCCCCAGTTCCCAGAAAAACCAGTGCAAACTGACTCATGGTTCATTCACCGAGAGCATCTTCCGCGGAGAGCCTCTCTTTTGCTCTAATATGCTGAAGACGTGTTATAAACCCATGTGAACCTGTGGCTTTCAATCTCAGCAGAATGTCTGAAGCTTATTATATTCCTGTGAAGCATAACTTGAGAAAAGGCGGTTCCTTATGAAGCTGGTTATTCGCATCGGCGGGTCAGTCATTGCGTCACCTCCAAAAGCTGAAACTATACAGAGATACGCTGATTTACTGAAGAGCATGAGGAAGCAACGGCACCAACTCGTTGTTGTTGTCGGAGGCGGATCGATAGCCCGAGACTTCATAACGCTCGCAAAGGACCTAGGCTTGAGCGAACCAGACCAAGACGAGGTAGCTATATCTGTTTCAAGGCTCTTCGCCCAACTTCTGGCGTTGACGCTGGATGGTCTGAGTTCCACGATTCTTCCCAAGTCTGTTGATAAGGCCGTTGAGTTGTTTAGGAGCGATAAGGTTGTTGTGATGGGTGGGGTTAAGCCGGGCATGACGACGGACGCTGTTGCGGCGATGATCGCGGAGAGGGTTGGGGCTGACTTGTTGGTGAAGGCGTCCGATGTGGATGGCGTGTACACAAAGGACCCGAAGCGGCATTCTGATGCGGAAAAAATTGATAGACTTGATTTCAGTGATTTGGGGTCATTGTTTGAGTTGGACAAGCATGAAGCTGGGATCCACCAAATTTTGGATCCTGAGGCTGTAAGGATTCTTCAGAAGAGTCGAATACGAATAGTGGTTGTGAATGGTTTCAGGCCTGAGAATATTCTGTTGGCGGTGAAGGGAGAAACGGTTGGAACTGTAATTGGGTAAGCCCGT
>CAYGAE010000067.1:0-2706 GCA_964347855.1 uncultured Candidatus Bathyarchaeia archaeon | reverse complement strand
GCAGGGTTGGCAAAGATCACTGAAGCAGAGAAGAGTGGAGAATGGGTCAAGCCTGCACCGATCAGGAAAGAGCTCGTAATTCCGTCGTACGTTAAAGAGGCATTGGCGGCAAATGAGAAGGCTCTGGTTAATTTCAACAAGCTGGCAAGCACCTACAAAAGGCACTTCATTGGATGGATTTCAAGTGCCAAGCGGGAGGAGACACGCCAGAGGCGGCTTGCGGAGGCTATCAGACTTTTAGAGCAGAATAAGAAGCTGGGCTTGAAATAGCAAGTGAAACTGCACTATGGCTGAATACTGCTAACTTGAACAGAAGAAATACCCACGGTCATCCTAATTAGGGCAGAAAATGGAGGGGAAGCTAGATGGTGAATTTGCCCTTCTTAAGTATAGGCTTTCCGTCAAGTTTTACCGTGGGTTTTGAGACAGTGATGCTGAACATCCAGTCGCTTTCGTTTTTTCCTCCGAGTTCTCTGTTGTCGCCGATGCCTATTGTGGCTGTTCCAAGGACGATAGAATTGTTGAGGAACCCTGTTTTGGCGTTCGGGTTTATTCCGAGGGTGAAGGCGCCGATCTTGTCTTTGTCGCCAGTTGCCTTGTCCCATGTGGCTCTGATTGCCTCAACGTTTTTTCCTCCCTTGAAGGAAGCTACTTTTCCATTCGTGAAACCCCATGCCGTATCGTAGATGAGTTTACCATACTGAGGCTCAGGGAAATCCGAGACAAAAGTTCCGTTGGCGCTTGTTTCGTTGGGCGCCACTTCGACGCTTCCAGCGGGAAGCATGGCAGACAATGCGCCTTTCTTGATGTCGTCTTCGTCGATTACCCCGTCGTAGACGTGGACGGGTCTGTCTTTCAGTTCAAACCTCAGGTCCGTCTTTGGTCTCGCTGTTATGTGGACCTCTCGTGTCTTTTCAAGAGTGTCTCGGATTTTTTTTCCAAGTTTTGACATCGCTTCGTATTCTACGGCAAGGGCAGCGTTCATGTTCCTTTTCCAAGCAGCGTAGCTGAAGCCATACGTCTTGGCTCTTTGAGGCGTGACGTGCCCCAACAAGATTCCTATGGAGCGTATTTTCTTTTCCAAGAATTTGTCGAAGATGGGTTTGGAACCTTTGAACATGGCGTCCCACCGTTCGGCTGGAACTGTCTTCATTCTTTCAGGGTCTTGGGGGCCGGTGATGAAGATGTTGGCTGTTGTAGCGTCAAGGGTGGCGAGGCCGAAGGGATTCGGGGTTCTGAGGTATGTTAGGGGACAGTTTATGAGCGTGTCGTAGTAGATTTCGTCGGTCGAGATTTCTGTATAGGTGAAGGCTCCGGCTCTTCGACACTCGATGGTGAAGGCTTCTGCTAGGTCTAGCATGTGTTGCCACGTACTTATGGTTACTTTGTCACCCTTTTTGACTCGTAGGCAGGTTTTAACAACGCTTTTCACGAATTCCATGGACATATTTCATTCCGTCTATTCTTTGGTTTGATGTATCCTTATAAGATTTCAGCATGTTTTCCACAGGTTTAGAATAGGTCTAAGTACGATCCAAATATGATTCTGATAGTAGGAGTGTTTTTGGAAAGAATTAATAGAAAGGAAGAATTAGTTTGTGAAACGGCGCAGGGGTAGCAGAGCCTGGTCAACCTTTCAAGGACTACATGCGCGGAGTGTGCGAGTACTCTTCGCATACACGTACGACTCAAGATCCCGTCCCGAAGGGGTACATGGGTTCGAATCCCATCCCCTGCACCAAGACGAAGACCTCTATCAAGCGCGCGCATTATTTGACTTGCCAACGATTATGATATGGATCTGTACTTGTGAACAAGACCTTTGAAGGATTTCGCAGCCTTCTCAGGGTCTGGGGCTTTAAGTATGGAGGAGATTACGGCGATGCCATCTACCCCGGTCTCGAGGACTAAGTGGGCGTTCCTTAAATCTATGCCGCCCGATGCGAAGACGGGTATATGGGTTGTGGATTTTGCTGATCGCAGGGTATCAAGGGGTACTATTTCACATTGGGTGACCGATGTGGTCGGGAAGACGGAGCAGAAGGATATGTAGTCCGCGCCCATGGTTTCTGCCCATTTGATCCACTTCAAGTTGTTACCTAGGGTATAGCCTACTATGCTCTGCTCGTGAAGGGCTTTCCTAACGTCAATAGGAGTGATGTCGTATCCATCCATGTGGACTCCCTGGGCTTCAACGTCCTTTGCCAGTTGTAGATCGTTGTTTATGATCAGGGGCACATCATAGTCGTCGGCCAGATTCAATAATTGTCTGGCCAGTTCTACTGCTTCAGATCTGTCCTGCCAAGCCTTCCAGAGCTGCAATATGTCAACCCCTCCCTTCAAGGCCTTCGCGACCACATCAAGTAGCCGACGATGAGGGATGGTTGGATCAACGACCAGATACAAACCCTGCAACCACTTCAATCGAATCACTCCCACCCTTCTTGACGGGCTTTCCAATAGGCCTTCCAATATGGGTCAGTAGATGGTTTTCTTAACGGCTGAAGCTTTCCGTTCACTGTCATCCACCTTCCTTGTTGGCTCTCCATTACTTTCCCGATAATCGTTGCCTTAATTCCTTCTGATCTCAAAGCCTTGAGGACTTCTTGAGCCTTTTCTTGCTTTACAGTGATGATTAGAGTTCCCTCGCTCAGCGTCGTATACGGGTCCAGGTTGAAGAGGTCGCAGACTTGTTTTGCTTCTGGG
>CAYGAE010000066.1:0-8930 GCA_964347855.1 uncultured Candidatus Bathyarchaeia archaeon | reverse complement strand
GTATCTTCTTTCTCTTACAAGCGCGCCTACAAGCTGTTGCTATCTTTCCTTTCCACATTTCGGGGTTCTGAAGTAAAACGATTCTTTTGTAATTCATCTTTGTAATGTAGCGGGTAACCTCTCTCGCTACGGAAGTCACTGTTTCAGCATCGAGAGGGGTCGTGACCTCATGTTGAGAGAGGGGATAAACTTCGTCAAGTTCGGGGGGTATAATTCCGAAGGGAGCTGCATAGGTACATATGTGGACCTTCGCAATCTTGGCGTCTATTTTTCGGAGGATTTCTTTTAGGGCTCTTCGATGTTCTCTTGATTTGTGGAACGGCTTCATTCGCGTTTGCGGTAGGAGAACGAGGATTTCCGCGTTTCTGGGCGGAGAATATCTTTGGAAAAGCCTTCTTCTGTAGCGGACGACTTCCGGGCGGATCAATCCCAGAGAACTGAAAAATAGGAAGCCGGTCTTTTTTGTGATGGGGCTTTGTTTCTCCAGGTATGTCTTGTATTTGTGCAGTTTTTTTACGCCTTGAAGCAAGGCGGGATGCCCATGTGCCCTTAATTCGAGA
Organism: uncultured Candidatus Bathyarchaeia archaeon; assembly: GCA_964347855.1. GTDB lineage: Archaea > Thermoproteota > Bathyarchaeia > Bathyarchaeales > Bathyarchaeaceae > CAYGAE01. The sequence goes on along the minus strand of CAYGAE010000066.1, from coordinate 8,370 downwards.
TGCTCCCAGAGACGACCTTCGATGATTGCTTGTTTGATGCGCTTTAATTCTGAGAAGCTGACGAAGAGGTTATGTTGGGCGAGTATCTCTTGCCTCTCTATCTTCTCCATTGCCTTCACTTTGTCCGGATCATTTCTAGTGCATACTGGACACGAGCATGGAAAGTATTCGAGCTCATTAAGCCGGAGAGTCCCACGCTCCGTCATGTAACGATCTTCCCGGGCATAGAGCGCGTAGGCGGCGGAGTCAAATAGGTCGCATCCTAAGGCCACAGCTAAGGTGAACATGAAGGGGTGGCCGGCTCCGAAGAGGTGGAGAGGCTTTTCTGGTGGTAGGCTCTTTTTTGCGGTTAGAATCATGTCGACTAGTGTGTCGAAGAGGTACTGCTCCATGACGGGGGTTGGGCTGCCCAAGGCGTATATCTGGAAAGGTAGTTTTCCCATCTCTTTTGCGGAGTGGGTGATGAGATCGAGGTGTTGTCCGCCCTGAACGGGCCCGACCCAGAGAATGTCTTGGCGGGTTTTGATGGTTGTTAGTTCCTTTGCTCTTTTCAGGGTTTCCTCCACGGTGTACGTTGCGTGGTTTTTGGAGGCGTTCCATCCTGTCGGTAGGTCCAGTATGGTGGCGATGTCGGTGTTGATTTGCTCTTGGTATTTCACGATTTCTTTGGGTGTGGTTTCTATGTCTCCGTATACGAGGGTCTGGTAGGCCCCGGAGTCGGTCATGATGACTCCGTTGAAGTCTAAGAGATGGTGTACCCCTTTCTTGACCGACTTGTCTTTGAAGTGTTTGTTTAGTATGTAGGCGTTGGTTATGAGGGCTGGATGGGCGAAGGTTTTTTGGATGGTTTTGGGTGGGATGGGTTGGATGGCGGGGTTTATGACGGGGAGTAAGAGGGGGGTTTCTATTACGCCGGTTTTGGTTTCGAGTCTGCCTATTCTTGCGAGGAGGTCTCGGTCTCGTATTTCGAAGGACATGGATGCTATCGCCCAGGATATAATTTAATATTGTTGGGGGTTTCTTAATTGTGCTGTTAAAGTGGGAGTCACGACATGGTTTGTAATGTCCTGATACGTGAGAAGCCTGTTCTGTCAGATCCGGTGTTGATCGAGGGCTTACCGGGGATAGGGTTTGTTGCCAACATCTCTGCGTTGCATCTGATTCAGGAGTTGGGGGCGCGGTTGTTTGCGGAGGTCCGTTCTTCCTCTTTTCAGGATTTTGCGGTGACGGGGAAGGGTGGGGAGACGCGGTTTCCTGTGAACGAGTTGTATTATCATAAAGGGAGAGGTGATAGCGAACGAGATTTAGTTGTTCTTTATGGGAATACACAGGCTTTGACGACCCCGGGGCAGTACGAGTTGTGTGGGCGTGTTCTCGATGTTGCGGAGGATCTGGGGTGTCATTATATTGTGACTCTTGGTGGTTTAAGGGTGGATAGGAAGGTGGACGTTCCTGGGTTGTATTGTGCGGCTTCTGATGTGGAGACTTTGGACGAGTTGTTGGGTCGTGGTGCTAAGGTTATCAAAGGGCAGATCTTTGGTGTGGCAGGCCTGCTCGTTGGGTTGGGTCGATTGCGGGGCATGCGGGGTTTCTGTCTTCTAGGTGAGACTCCTGGCTTTTATCCGGACGCTAAGGCTGCGCGTGTGGTGTTAGACATGGTTTGTGAGATGTTGAGTTTGCGGGTTGATATGGGAAGGTTGGATGTGGCGGCGGAGGCTACTCGTAGTGTCTTGGAGTCTTTTGGCTTAGGTCGTGCCGAGGTGGGGGAGACAAAAAGGAGAGAGTCGAGGCATTGGTTGATTTAGGTTTTGGTTTCTTTGATTCCTTTTGTTTCAGCTAGAAATTGATCGTAGACGTTTTGGACTCTTTCTGCTGCTGGACCAGTTCCTTCTGTTATGCCTTTTTCTGTTAGTTTGATTTTGTCCATGACCCATATGAAGCCTTTGTCTTCGTAGAGTTTTACCATGGTAGGGAAGACTTTGTCGAGGCGTTCTGCGAGGGCTTTGAGGTCGAAGGGCTTTTCTATAGCGAGGATGTTTGTGATGGTGTTTCCGTTTAGAATGGCCTTGTGTATTTTGATACCTTTTTTGGTTTTTGCGTTTGTGAGAGAGAGCGTGAGGGTTTCGGGGTGTATGCCCGTAAGGGTGCCTGTATATGTTTCACCTTGTGTGGTTGTGATCTGGACCGTTTTATCTATAAGGGTGCCTATTTCTGTGAAGAGTTTTCTTTGGACTGTGGACATGGTTTGTTACCTTTGTGCTTTAGCGTATTAGCGTATGTGGTGGCTTATTTTGGTTGTTGTCTCTACCGTCTGGTTCTGGGAGATGTGGAGAGAGGAACAGAGACACATACCGGTGCGCGTGGATGACAAAACATCTAACAAGATGCAAGAAATTCCAGTTATGGTTTCCTGTATTTCATTAACCGTTTCATCAGTTCCTGCTTTTTCTCTGGAGAGATTGTTATCTTATTCTCCTTCACCAAGTAGCTTTCTTTATCTATCAAGATTATCTTCCCTGGCTCCAGATCATCCTGCAGGTTCACGTTCGGTCCAACTATGCTATGGGGCCCAATCTTCACCCCAGGCGCCAAACAAGCATTAATCCCGGTCTTGCAACCATCCCCAATTATGGCGCCAAACTTATCCAGTCCAGAGTCCACCCGCTTATCCTCTGCTCTAACCTTCACATTCTTCTCGTCAAACCGAAAATTCGCTGTTATAGTGCCAGCGCCAAAACTGCAACTGTCCCCAACGATACTGTCTCCAATGTAATTGGTATGAAACCAGCAGACATCCCCGACCAAAGAATGCTTGATCTCTGTAGAAAAACCAACAACACAATTGTCACCAATACTGGAATAATCTCGGACGAGGCAGTTGTTTCCAACCAAACTGTTAGACCCGATATAACAGGGCCCTCGAACACAAGCACCCTCCAAGATCCTGGTGCCACTACGGATCCAAACACCCCCCTCCACCACAGCCCGCTCAGAAACCTCAACATCATCCTCAATCCTCTGCGTCTTGACGTGCTTGCCCATCAAATACTCATTAATAGTAAACAAGTCCCAAGGAAACTTATACCCAGCAAAAAAGCCATCATAAACTGCCCCACTCACAAAATTTCCATCTTCAATAAATCTCTCCACCGCATCCTCATACTGATGATCAGAAATCGGAACCCTCTTATAGTAATCAAAAATCTCCTTGGGTAAAACATAAGCGCCCACAACAGCCAGATTACTAGGCTCCTTCCCCTTCGGCGGCTTCTCAACAAACTTAGTAACTCTGTCACCCTGCATCTTTACAATCCCAAACTTCCAAGTCTCCTCCACAGGTTTACAAGAAAGAACAACACCAGCACCACTCTCTTTATGCTGCTCCATCATGCGCCTAACCAAAGAAACCTCAAAAACATCATCAGCGTTCACAACCAAGAAACTGTCCTCCACCAGACCCTTCGCAGTCTCCAAAGCATTCGCCATCCCCAAGGCGTCCTTCTGAACCGTATACTCAATACTCACGCCGAGTCTATTACCATCCCCAAAATAATCCCTAATCTGCTCACCATTATGACCTATCACGATGACAAAATCCTTCAACCCTACCTCCTTCAAAGCCTCAACAACATACTCGATCAGTGGTTTCCCTAAAACCCGGAACATAGGCTTAGGCTTATTCACAGCCAGAGGGAAAACCCGTTTACCAGTGCCACCCGCAAGAATAACAGTCCGCACGCCTAACCACTCTCCTTGATAACCTGCTCCAACGCTCTTACCGCAAAATCATAAAGCTCCTTCAACTTCTCTTCACTCCTAGCCTCCGCCGAAACCCTGATCAAGGGCTCAGTATTCGAAGCCCTCAACAGCACCCAACCATCCTCATCTAAGACCTTCACACCATCGATATCCAATACGTCCAAACCAGCATCCCTAAACCGGGCCGTCAACCGGTCAACCACCCCAAACTTCAACCGGTCCGGACAACTGAAATTCCTCTCATGAACCGAAGGATACTTAGGCAAAGAATCCACAATCTCCGAAAGTCTCTTTCCAGTCTTAGAGAGAATCTCAGCCATCCTCAAACTCGCAAAAACCGCATCATCCATCCCATGCACCTCCGGGAAATAGAAGTGCCCACTCGTCTCTCCGCCCAACACAGCCCCCTCAGCAATCATCCTATCCATAATGAAAACATGCCCAACCCGCTCAACCACTGGCACACCTCCAAGGGCCTTCACAAACTCCTCCACAGCCATAGAACAACTCAACTCGTAAACCACAGTTCCGCCGCTCCGCCTCTCCAGAGCATCTTTAGCAAAAATGAGCAAGACCACGTCTCCAGGAATCATCCGTCCCGCATCGTCAACAAAGACCGCCCTATCCCCGTCCCCATCGTATCCGACACCAAAATCCGCCTCCTCCTCCACCACCCGCTTCATCAACTCACCCAACGTCTCCTCCTTCGGCTCCGGCAGATGAGACGGAAACCGACCATCCGGTTTCTCGTTCAACGTTAATATGCTGCAACCCAGCCGTTTGAAAAGCGTTGGAACCAGCAGTCCACACGCACCGTTGGCAGTGTCAGCTACAAGTCTAAGCCGTTCCTCAACTCGCACTTTGTGTAGAACGAAATCCTCGTACTCCTGAAGAATCCCTTCATGAGAGATTATTCTGCCGGCTTTCCTCTCAAACCCTTCCAGATTCACTCTCTCAGCGATCTTTCTTATCTGAGCCATCTCCTCACCGTAGATACATCCCCTCTGCTTGAACAGCTTAAACCCATTCCACTCTGGAGGATTATGAGACGCTGTAATCATTATCCCTGCATCTTTCGCTAGACGATTAGTCGCAAAATATAACAGAGGCGTAGGAACAACACCAACATCAGTAACATCACAACGCGAAACCAATCCAGAGATCAAGGCGTTCCGAAGACGCTCTCCACTCAACCTGACATCCCTGCCAACAACCACCGCCTTGTTCTTCCCCAAAAACTCGCCAAAAGCCACCCCTAAAGCAGTTGCAACTTCTTCCGTTAGCTGTTCCCCAAAAACGCCCCTAATATCGTAGGCTCTAAAGATGCTGGCAAGATCGAACTTTTCAGAAGATGCCAACCGCAGATGGCCTCCAACAGTCTATTCTTTGTAAGATTACTTAAATCATGCTTTGCAAAACCGTTTTTAGCGAAAACAGCGCCACCAACATTCTTCTTTTTCAAGTCGGGAGGCGTAAGACTTATAACATTTTACAGCACGAATCTTAGTTTTGAGCTCTTTAGGGGAGAAAGAAATGGTAACATACGAAGAAATGGCCCAATACGCCTTCATGCTCTTCGTAGTGATAGCGATAATAGCAGGGTTGGCAATAGGCTTCATGGCCTGGGACGCGCCGTTACACTGGAATGATGCCTCAATTGCAGATGCTAATGGTTATGTCACCTTACTGATGTTGATCCTCGGCATCATAGTCGGGCTCATAAGCATCACAGCAAAGGAAGTTACACCATTCCTCCTAGCCGCCATCGCCTTGATGACGACGAGAGTAGGATTAGGGTCAGTGACTGGTGATGTGTGGGCACCACTCAGCAAAGTTCATAGCCTACTCTACTACTGGGCAACAGGAATCTTGAACTACATCGTTGCCTTTGTGGCTCCAGCAGCCATCATCATAGCAATCAGGTCAATCTGGGCTCTAGCGAGAGAGAAATAGCATCTTTCCCTCTTTTTTTGTTCTTCACTTTGCGCGCATATCTCTTTATAGCTTGAAGACATATTACCAACTTACTATTCGAGTTCGGTGACGGTTCCAGATGTTTACTGAACGAGAATTGGAAAAAACGAAGAGGCGGAAGGATGTTTGGACAAACGAAGTTCTCGCCAAATCAGTCGCCAAACTCCCAGAGCGTAAGAAAGAGTTTGCAACAAGTTCCAACATCACGGTTAAAAGGGTACATACACCATCCGACGTCAAAGGCCTAAACTACATCCGAGACTTGGGGTTTCCAGGCGAATACCCGTACACAAGAGGAATATATCCAACCATGTACCGCGCTCGCTTCTGGACCATGCGGCAGTACGCAGGATTCGGCACTGCTGAGCAAACCAACGCCCGTTTCAAATATCTGCTTAAACAAGGACAAACAGGATTAAGCGTCGCCTTTGACATCCCCACCCAGACCGGCTACGACTGCGATCATCCTCTGGCCGCGGGAGAGGTCGGGAAGGCTGGAGTAAGCATCAGCACTCTGCAAGATATGGAGACTCTGTTCAACGGGATCCCCTTAGACAAGGTGACCACGTCTATGACTATTAACGCCCCAGCGCCACTAGTATTAGCAATGTACGTCGCAGTTGGAGAAACGCAAGGATCGCCTCCAGCAAGGCTGGGCGGAACTATACAAAACGATGTCTTGAAAGAGTACATTGCCCGAGGGATGTATATCTTCCCCCCGAAGCCTTCCATGAAAATGGTTACGGACATCTTTGAGTACTGTTCAAAAAACATGCCTAGGTGGAACACTATAAGCGTAAGCGGCTACCACATACGCGAGGCAGGAGCCACCGCGACGCAGGAAGTGGCCTTCACCTTAGCCAACGGCATCGCCTATGTCAAAGCCGCTGTGGAAAGGGGCTTAGACCTGGATGAATTTGCCGGGCGACTTTCCTTCTTCTTTGCGGCGCAAAACAACTTCCTTGAGGAGATCGCCAAATTTAGGGCTGCCCGGAGGTTGTGGGCGAAGATCATGCGGGAGAGACTCAGAGCCAAAAAATCGCGTTCATGGCTGCTCAGGTTTCATACGCAAACCTCAGGCGTAGCTTTGACGGCACAGCAGCCTCACAACAACATTGTACGAGTAGCACTCCAGGCCCTAGCATCTGTCCTTGGAGGCACACAGTCGTTGCACACAAACTCCTTTGACGAAGCCTACGCGCTGCCTAGTGAAGAGGCTGCACGGACTGCCTTGAGAACGCAACAGATTGTCGCCTACGAAAGTGGAGTTGCGGACACGGTTGACCCGTTGGCTGGATCATATTACGTCGAATACCTAACAAATCAAATCGAAGCAGAGGCATCGAAATACATCGAGAAAATCGACGAGATGGGAGGGGCCGTAGCCGCGATAGAGAAGGGCTACATGCAGAGAGAGATCGTTGAAAGCGCCTATGCCTATCAAAGGGAAGTGGAAAGGAACGCAAGAATCGTCGTAGGCGTAAACAAGTTCACCATCGAAGAGGAAGCCCCCATTGAAACCCTACGAATCGACCCAGCCATCGAGAAGAGGCAAATCAACAGACTAACCCAGATAAAAAAAGAAAGAAACAACGCGAAGACGAAGGACATTCTAAGTCGGGTGCGTCGAGCCGCAGAACATGAGGAAAATCTGATGCCTGTCTTCCTTCAAGCCGTAAAGGCGTATGTTACGCTGGGCGAAATCTGCGACGTGCTCAGGGAAGTCTTCGGAGAGTATAAGGCGCCGACCATCTTCTGATGTCGAGTGCTACTGAACTCGCATTAGCCTCCATTCTCTGTAGTCTGTAGCAACTTTTATGTAGCCTCTTAATGATTCGTCAACTTCTCGATCGCCGGTGTCGACTCTCAGGACGTTTCCTTCGATGCCCTGTGCCTTGCTTCTGGTCGCCACCACGATTATTCTCTCTTTTCCCACCTGCTTGATGATGTTGGGGCTTATCTGCAGGTTACCCCGTCCGAGAAGCATGCCTTGACGTCCTATCGGCGAGACCACGATCCACGCATTTTCGAAATCCTTTATCTCTCGCAGTATTCTTGCTTCATTTACGTCTTTTATCACGTTTTTATTTCGGTATATGTCAACGCCCAGCACCGTCTTTTCCACGCCGAGGAGGTCTGCGATGCATCTGACCGTGGTGCCTGGACCGAGTATGTATACACCTTGCGGGTCCATTTCTTCAACTACGAATCTCGCAACGGCCGTCTGGTTTTCACGCTCATCTACAGTTTCCGGACTCATCTGCTTGCTGCTTGCGAGACGCAATGGGACGAAGGGGCCTCTCAGAAAGCCGTAAAGACTGACAGCGATGCGGTCCTCGCGTCTGATAGCGCTTTCATCGGCGTCCATTATTTCGAAATCCATCATCTGAGCCCTCTTTTCAGCAAAAGCCACGACTACTTCTGCCGCTTCTGAAGGATTGACCGCGAAAATGCCGCTGTACATTTTAACGCCCGACGGAACGCCCAGCACAGGCACACCATTTGCGCCTCTCAAGGCATCAAGGATGTCCCTCGCTGTGCCATCGCCTGCAACGAAGACGATCAAGTCCACCTTTACGGCAAGCATGTGCTTGACTGCTGTTTTAGTGTCCTCCGCAGTGGTTTCGGTCTTGAGGG
>CAYGAE010000065.1:0-9202 GCA_964347855.1 uncultured Candidatus Bathyarchaeia archaeon | reverse complement strand
ATTTGTTCATTTTCGGTCATGCTTTGCCATCTCCAGAGCTCTGCAATGACAATTTCTCAGGCCGGTTCCGCGGGTCATTTTGTGATTTCTTCCCGTGTTTGATGCCAAGCTCTTGTTGATACCATGCAACTAAGTTCTGAATCCCTTTGAACAAATCGACTCTGGGCTTCCAGTCCAATTTCCTCTGTGCTTTGGAAATGTCTGAGATGTACACTTTCTGATCGCCTGTTCTCCAATTCTTGAATTCGATTTCGCATCTTCTTCCTGTCACTTCCTGCAACAGAGACAAAAGCTCTACCAAGGATGAAGTGTTTTCTGGTCCTCCACCAATATTGAAGACCTGTCCGGACACTTTTTTTCTTCTTAGGAAGAAGCTGTCAAAGGCCTGAACAAGATCGTCTACAAACAGGACGTCTCTCACTTGCTTGCCATCGCCATATATGGTCAGTTTCTTGTTTTTGAGATTTGAAATGGCAAAATGGGCGACCCATCCTTGATCTTCGTTTCCAAACTGCCTATCACCATAGATACAAGACATTCTAAAAACACACGTATTCAAACCGTACGATTTGCTGTAATCCTGTGTGTAGAAATCTCCCGCGATTTTGGAGCAACCATATGGAGTGTGTGCGCACAGGTCAGTTGGAAACGTCTCGGGAATGCCCGTCTTGAATTTCGAATCTGAAAAAGCGTATCGGGTTTCTTGCTCTATTGTGGGTATTTCATTCACGTTCTCACCATAAACTTTGTTCGTGGAACAATATACAACAGCTGGGTCGTTTCTGGATTTTCTAGCGGCTTCTAGGACGTTTAGAGTGCCAAGTGCATTTGTCTCAAAGTCCGTTAATGGATCTGTGATTGACGTTGTCACTGCGACTTGCGCTGCGGTGTGAACAATCAGATCTACGTCAGAAGCTGCCTTTTCAATTTGCCGTGAGTTTCTTATGTCAGCTCTAATCAGGATGATGTTGGCACAGTTTTGCTTTAGGTAGTTCCAGTTGTAGAAGATCGTGTGTTTGCTTTTGTCTGCTTTTGCCAGAGTTTCAGCCCGGGAAAAATTATCTAGGACCTCAACTTCGGAGCCGTTTCTCGCGTAGAATTCCGCAACGTGGGAACCTACGAAACCCGCTCCGCCCGTTACCAAGACTTTCATCTCAAACCCTCATCCATTGAGAATTCTATTGCTATGATGGTGGAACATTAGGTCCGATAATACTTCTAGTTGTGCCACCGATTTATGCTTTGGTACTCTCAAATCTGAATTTTCCGATAAACTCTTTCGAATTTCTCGACTGCTCGTTTCCAACTGTACTGTTTCTCGATCTTTTCCCTAGCGTTTCTACCAATTTCTCTTCTCAGCTCCTCGTCTTCGATTAGCTCCAGAACATAGTCAAGGAACTTATTATCCACGGATTGGGCCAGCATGATCTCCTTTTCCTGAACGAAATCTTGGCCCTCTGCTCCTTTTCTTGTTGAAACCATAGGTCTTGAGCATGAAGCCGCTTCCAGCGTCTTCAATCGAGTGCCTGAACCCGAATCAAGCGGAACCAAAACGATGTCGGACGCTGAAAGATAATTCGGTAGTTCATGGGGTGGAACGTAGCCCGTGAAGATGATGTTGCTCCTTCGATAGTCAAGGAGAGATTGGTAGTTTTGCCCTATAATGAAGAACTTCGATCTGGAGTATTTCTCAATAACTGCGGGATAAATTTTCTCCGCAATGTATCTAACTGCAGTGACGTTCGGGATGTAGTCAAGCTTGCCTACGAATGTTAAGACTGTTGATTCATCTGGTATGTGGTATTTGTCTCTGATTGATCGCCGTCCATTCTCGCTGAATTTGAACATTTCGGAGTCTACGCAGTGGGGTATCGTTACAATTTTCTCACTTTGTATGCGAAAGATTTCTGTGATTTGTCTCTTGTCAATTTCTGAAACCGCTATGATTACGTCAGCTTGTTCACAGCTAAGTTTCTCGATTTTCTGCACAATAGCAGCGTAGTGAAGCTTTCCCATTTCCCTGAACTTGAGGTATTCTACGTTTTCATCGACAAAGATTAGTGGTTTCCGGAATTTTTTCTTGAGCAGAATTCCCGAGGGCATTGACCACAAGAGTTCACATTGAATTATGTCGGGGCTGTAGTCTTCCATGAGCCGATAGGATTCCCTAAAGAAAGATGGGTTGAACATAGCTGACATTTGTCCGAAGCGGTCCAGTATTGTCTCGGGGCAATATTGAATGTGTAGGTTCGGGTGCACTAGATCTATTTTCCCACTTTGGGAGTAGGCGTGAGTCAACAGTACATTTACGAGATTGCTCTCCGAAAGATATCTTGCTGTGAAGTATGCTGCTGTGCTACTTCCGTGCACAGGAGGAAATATGTCACAAGGGACAAGCATTAGGATTCTTCGAATGCTTTTTCTCTCCTATTCGTGGATAGGACAACCGTCAACTGAGCAGTTATCCGTGGCCAAGACGCGTATCAACAGTTTCAGGGTTTAAGTGAATGAGGTGATCAACGTGAGGCGCCTCTTCTCTTTGTGATTCTTGCGGGTACGCCTCTTGCTAGGCAGTTGTGTGGAACGTCCTTTGTTACCACGGCTCCGGCTCCAATTACAGCTCCATCTCCAATGTGGACTCCGGGCAAGATTATGGCGCGTGAACCTACGAAAACGCCTTCACCGATTTCTATCTTTCTTGGTTCCATTGCGCGTGCCCTCACATTTACTAGTGTTGAGAAATCGTCGATTACCTTGTGAGCACTGACAAGCTCGACGTGATTTCCCAGGGCTGATCGCGAGCCTATTTCGATGCCTCCATTGCCGTCTAGATAGGAAAATCTGTTTATCAGCGTTCCATCGTGTATCGTGATTGCTCCTCTTCCAGCCTTTAGAACCGAATTGCGAGCTATATGAACATCGTTGCCCAGTCTTATCTCACTTGTTGGGTAACAGGCGTCAAGACAAGCGTTTTCGCCGATGAAAACCCGGTTTCCCATGAAGATGCGTTGGGGAACATAGAAACGTACACGAGTTTCGATGAAGCAGTTCTTGCCGATGCCTCCCAACACTCTTCCGTATGCCCAGCTTCTAAGCATAGTACCCCATACTGTAGAGAGTCCTGAGAGGATCGATAAAACGGTTCCCTGCCATACGAATCTTTTCATCGAACGCGTTCCGGTTACGCGTTCAACGTATGTCCAAAATCTGGTTCTGAAACTACCCTCAGGCACAGTTTGCTCCATCGTTCGTCCACCTACTTGAAAGAATCAAACAATTTATGAGGTGAGGCCCTGAATTTCATTGCGCTATAGGAATCTCTTACAGTCATTTAGAACTCAGGGATCCCCAAGGATTACCGCGTTGGGATTTGTTCGTCCAGAGATCAGAAAAGAAACATAGTAGAGCGAAATGCACGCTCTCAAAAACCGAAAAATCAACTGATTCAATATGGAGGTCTTTCGCGTCGCAGGCGAATGCTTTCTCATAGAATGCGGCTGCAGCAACAGAAGAACACGATATTTTTTCGGCAGAGGAATTCCTTGGTGGTGAAAGATTCTCTCATGAATTAGTGGTGACACGGACAATGCATGTTGCATCCAATAGCTTGCGAATCGCTTTACGACTTTTCTGTTCACATCGATCTCTTCATATCCTTTGATTATAGCTTGGAAAATTCTGTCGAATAGAACAAGTGTTTCCCGGTCGTTTCCCAGTTCTGCTCCTATTCCGTAGATCAAGTGTGCAAGGTCCCAAGCTGGATCGCCTTTTCCAGCAGTCTCCCAATCAGTCAGAAACAAAATTCCGCCTTTCTCTTGGTACATCCAGTTAACGGGAAAAGTGTCACCATGAGCTATCTTCAGCTTGAGATTGATCTCCGCAAGTCCTCGCCCAATTTCCTCAAATAGCCTAATCTGCCAGTTTTCGACAAGTTTCTGTTTGCGTATTTGGCGCACAACACCGCCGACGTTTTTTCCTTGTACAAACTTGGTAAATATGGAATCATGTTGGAGATCTACATGAACAATTTGAGGCATTTTGACTCGCACTTCCTTCATTTTCTGGGCACAATCTAGTTCTGCTGTTATTCTCTCTTTGGGGTACGCGATGGGTCGAATCTGTAGAATTCGTTTTCCATACAGCTTTAGCAAAGATGAAGTTCTTCGGTATGTTCCCTTTGCGTGGAGATGTCTACCAACAATTTTCATCACACGAGATGAACCATCAGTTTTCTTCACGAGCAATTCAATGGAGTATGTCACATTTACGGTTCCTTTCAATCGCTTGAGGTTCAGTGCTTGGACTTCGGAATCACAACTGACCCCCTTGATTCTCGAAATGTTCTCTCGCAGATGCTCAAGAAAAATCTCTTCCTCTGGAAGATTATCTGAGTGACCTGAGATTCTGCATCTCACAGATCGGATCATTCTCTGTGCAAACAAGATGATCTTCAAATATAACAAAAGAGCGAGTACCAGAGCTAGGTTGTTCTTGGAAAGAGGACGGCTCTCTTGCGCCCAATCTTCAGTTTTCATCGGTTCGGCCCGTTTTGTGCTGGTTAGAAAGCGACTTATTAGAAATGTTACTGGGCAGAAGCTTTTCTTGGGCACTTTCTCCGCGGAGATTGCGCGCTGCAACGGTTTTTTTGAAGTACAGAGCTGTCAAAAACGTCGTTGCAAAGAACGCGATTCCCCCCCGGATTGATCTGTGCTTTAGCGCAAAGTAGAAGAGGGCTCCCAGGTAGTAGAATAAGAGAGCCACAAGCGGATACTTGAATTTTAGATTAACACTGCTCCACCCATGTTTCCCGTATAGATAGGCCTGAGCCTTCCCCCAATTCTTTCCTCTTCTCAACGAGGCGGAGAAGTTGTCACATACATGAAATACCTTTATGTTCGGATCGTAATGGATCTTGATTTCTCTGGATAGTCTCTGTCCAAGTTCGTAGTCTCCGGCGACGTTAATCTTCATGTCAAATTTGTACTGAAGAAACAAATCTTTCCGAAGTGCAAGATTCTTTGTATCCAACGTCTTTCTTTTCCTGTAGTATTCTATGGCTTCTTCTCGCTCGTACATGAATTTTCCCCATGTGCCTCTACATTCTTGTGTGCCTTGTAAGCACAAGACCTCCTTGTTTTCGAATTTCTTAGCTATCTTGTGAAGCCAATCAGGAGGTAAGATGCAATCGGAGTCTGTGAAAACCACCACGTTTGCCTTTGCCTTTTCAACCCCCAAGATTCGGGCGTGGATCGAGCCTTTGTTCTCGTGATTTCTGATCACATGCAGCGGGGCAGAGTTCCCTAAAAACTTCTTGAGCACTTTCGGAGTATCATCATTGCTGTGATCGTCAACGACTATCACTTCATATTTCGATGAGGGGAAGCTTTGTTTGAACAAGGACTTCAGACAGCTATTTAGCCGGTAAGCCCTGTTGTATGTTGGGACCACCACTGAGAGAACAACGTGATGAACGGCACGTGTCTCAGTGCGAGCACCTGAAGGGAGTGGCATCTTGAAGACCAGCGATTTAGTAGTAGGAGATCCTTTCCATTATTGACCGGGCGCTTCGGATGATTCTTTTTGCTTCTTTGGGATTCCACATTTTCAGGGTGGTCCTCAAAATGTAGCTTGGTCTAAGGTAGAACTCTCTATAGGCTTGAGTGCGGTATCGCTGCACATCTTCAGCCGAAAGGTCTTCGGTTTCAATGAGGGCTTTGCGACAGTCAAAATCGTCCCATGATTCGTAATGGAGCCATCCTTTTTCCTGGCATAGGTCATACAGCTCTGTACCAGGGTGAGGTACAACGACCGCAAATTGAGCGCTATCAGGCTTGATCTCTTTCGCAAATTCAATTGTCTTCTTAACGGTTTCCGGGATCTCCCATGGCAAACCAAGCAGGAAGAATGCTTGCGTTTTTATGCCGGCTTTTCGGGTCAGCTTGAAAGCTCTTCTTACACTTTCTAGTGTGATGCCTTTTTTCATAAGGTCGAGCATCTTCTGAGACCCTGATTCGACGCCATACTTGATGTAGTGACAACCCGCGTTTTTCATCGCTTTGAGGATCTCTTGATCGACGTTGTCAACTCTGGCTTGGCACATCCACTTGACCTTAATTTTGCGTGTGACGATTTCTTTGCATATCGCAAGTAGTCTATTTCTGTTCAACGTGAGGCAATCGTCGTCAAAGTATATTTCATCAACACCGTATTCGTTTACAACATGCTGAACCTCGTCAACGACATTTGCTGGGGTTCTTTTTCTGAACTTTCGACCGTACATGGTTCGAGGCCACAGGCAGAAAATGCACTGGTAGGGACAGCCTCGGGAACTTACGATTGTTGCGCAGCTTCTACCTGTGAAAATGGCTTCTCTGTAGCTATCAGACTTGACGATATGGCGGGCGGGGAATGGGAGACTATCGAGATCTTGAATGAGAGGCCTATCTTCGGTTACGCGTATGGTTTCACCCGCTCTGTATGAGATGCCTTTCACCGTGTCGAGTTGCCCCTTTTTGTTCTCAAGGGTCAACGACAAATCTCGAATTGTTAGGTCGAATTCGCCCCTAGCAATAGCATCTACAAAGCTGTTTTCCGAGAGGATTTCTCTATGAAAGTACGTGGGATGCGATCCCATCAAAACTACAAAGGTGTCCTCTAGTTTCTCTTTCAGTTTCTTGGCAGTATGTAGGTCCTTCGTTATTGAAGGGGTTGAACATTCCATAGCGACGAGATCAGGTTTTATTTTCATGGCTTTTTCTGCAAAAGCTTGTACCGAGAGCTCGCTTTCGACTCCATCAATAAAATGTACGTCTATTCCTTCCTTTTCGAGTATAGCGACGACGTATGCCAAATATATGGGATATTCAAGGTATTTGTCGCTTCGTCGGTGTGGCCATCGGACATCTGATCTGGCTCCGTATCCAGGTCCAGGCCACGGTGGGTTGGTCACGAGTACTCTCATTTTGTCTGCCTCTACAATTTGCGCATAAACAGTATTCCTAAGAAGATTATGAAACCGATTATCGCTATTACTAGCACGTCAACAAGTGGAATAGGTGACGGAGAGGTGTAGTCGTTTGGGTTGCTGTTTAGCTGGCATTCTGTGAGGTTGCTCAATCCGTCGCCGTCAAAGTCGAAGGTGGCGTCCGATGGGTCGAGTGGATTGAGGCGATTGAGTATCTCCCAATCGTCGGGCATTCCATCATTATCATCGTCTGTGTCTACATGGTCGGCTATGAGATCCCCGTCGGTGTCTCTGTACACAACAATTGATGTTGACGTGCTATCTACATTGCCAGCATTGTCTGCGATTGTCAGTGCAATCACGTAGACTCCGGGCTTGGTGTAGGTGTGGACAACCGAAGGTATTGAGCTGTTTTCAGATGTTCCGTCTCCGAAGTTCCACAGGTAATTTACGATAGCTACGTTATCTATTGACCTGCTTGCGTCCAGATTCACAGGAACGTTCTCAACGATTGTTCCATAGCTGCCTATGTCGATGAGGGGTGGTGTTATATCCTGAACTGTGATCATAACTGTATCCGTTGTGAAGTGCCCTTCTGCGTCTGTCACGTTCAGGGTGACTGCATAAACGCCTGGTGTTTCAAAAAGATAACTGGGGCTCATTCCGAACATGGTTTGAGGTGTTCCATCTGTAAACGTCCAGACGTAGGTGATTATCCCAACGTTGTCCGACGAAGCCGAGCCGTTAAGGGCAACCAAAGTGTCCTCCTCAACTACTTGGTCGGGACCAGCATTCGCGGCTGGCCAAGTCGAATCTACGACTGTGATCATGACAATATCGGTCGCTGAATTTCCCTGCGCATCGGAGATGGTGAGTGTGACGTTGTAGACGCCCGGTTCATCAAAAATGTAGGTTGCACTCACATCAAACAAAGTCTGTGGTGAAGTGTCAATGAAAGTCCAAATGTAGCTTGTGATATGAACATTGTCTGTTGAGCCCGAGCCATTGAACGTGACTAGGGTGTCTTCATGAACCACTTGGTCGTCACCCGCGTCCGCTACGGGTTTAGTTACGTCCAAGACGGTGATTACGACGGTGTCGGCGGCAGAGTGTAGAACGGGGTCAGTTACGTCGAGTGTGACGGTATAACTTCCTGGTGTAGTGAACATGTACGTTGGATTCGTTCCTGTCAATGTTTGAAGAGTCCCATCAACGAAAGTCCATGTATAGCTGGTTATTCCGATAGTGTCGGTGGAAGCGGATCCGTCAAATGTCATTGATGTGTCTTCATTGACGGTCTGGTCAGAGCCAGCGTTGGCGGTGGGTTGTGTGGTGTCGAGTATGATGGTGTCTTCATCTTGTGAGATTAGGCCTGCGTTGTCCATGAATTGACCAGACACGGTTTTCGTGTCATCACCAGTAGATAAAGTCCAAGATTTGGATGGGCCGTAGAGCTCCCAGCTGCTCCAGTCTAGTCCGTCATTGCTGAAACGCATCTGAGCAGTGTCTTCTGCGAATAGGGTTAGAGTTACCGATGTTGAGTTTGTGTAGGCTGCGCCTCCAGCAATCGTGATAGATCCCGTGGGGGGAGCGGTATCCAAGATGATGGTGTCCAGATAGGTGGGGGATACAAGTCCTGCGTTGTCTTTGATTTGATGGTAGACTGTTTTGGTTCCATCACCCGCTGCAAGGGTCCAATCCTTGGAGACGGTATGGGCTTCCCAAGGTTTCCACAGGATGTTGTCGTCGCTGAACCTAGCTTGGTAGACACCTGAACCTTCGTCTGTTGCGTTCAGAGTTAGTGTCACCTGTGTTGATGTGGTGTAGGCATCTCCGTTGTTGATTGTAATGGAACCAGTTGGAAGGGTCTCATCCAGTTTGATTCCAGTTAGGATATTGGGAAGTTCCTCATTGGCAGCGTTGTCTACGCTCCAATATGTTAGAATGTTGTTGGCACTTTCCATGCTAATCCGCGGTTGCCCATCATCGCCTATGCTTTGGATTGGGCCGTCGTTAATCTTGTAATAAGTTTCGGCGACTCCGCTACCCGGGATGTTGTCGACGGCATTTAGGTTAATGGTGAATGCAGAGGTGTGCCACAATCCATCGTAGTCATCAGCAGTAATCGGTGAGGTGACATCGGTGAAGGTGGCGGTAACCGTTTTGTCCCCATCCATAGTGATCGTGTCGGGACTGGTTGAGCCAGTGAGGTCGCCACTCCAACTCGAAAACGTCCAG
>CAYGAE010000064.1:5808-9261 GCA_964347855.1 uncultured Candidatus Bathyarchaeia archaeon | reverse complement strand
CTGAAGTCGGATGGTCGGTCAATCATAAGTTTTGTTACTTTTTCGTTAGATCGTAATCTTTGTTCTTCAGTCATAACACTCAATACTCAGAAAGTGCAGAAACAGTATACGTCAAAGCACACTATAAATCTAATGCACATGCACATCTCCTCTTTAAAGAGCGAGAGGTAGCTGAAGTTCGTGTCGTTTTCACGGACGCGCGCAAAGCCCTTTGAAAAAACATCTGTTGCAGCGCTTTTATTGCTCTCCAGTTCCTATTTTGAGAACCACCCATCAATGGCAAAAATGTGCGCGCGCATCGCGCTTTCAACACTTTTTCAACATATAACAGAGGAACTAACAAGGCGCTTTTGAGGTTATCTACTATTGTATAGCTCTTTTCTCTGACACTTTCTTCTCCAACATCGTCAAATTGTATATTTGAACATGAATGCGTGGGAAGGTCTTTCTCTACTACTTCTCTTCTTTTTCAGCCTTTGGAGAGATTCTTTCCGTTTTCCCATATTAGTCGCTATTTTTCGTGGCGTTCCACAGAAAGTCTAAGCTCGGCAGTAGTCTTCTTTAATGTAATGACATCGCTCACAGCTTTAACCACATTTACTGGAAGGTCAACTGTGACTTGCCCAAACATGGGTTTGTCGTATCCTAGAGTTTCTGTAGCTCATCATCCAACTTGACGAGAAGATGGGTGACTTGCCATTTGCGGGGGCCCACATCGATTTCAATCCCAGCAACTTCTCCCACAACTTGCGCCTTAGTATCAATTACTTGCTTACCCTCTAATTGCCCTGGTCGCATCAATTTCCACTTCCTAACAGTTGCCATTTATTACACAGTAATCAAGTAATTAATATGCTTTGAGCAAACACTGAATTCTCACTCTCTTAATGAAACATCGATACTTTGGATGAAGCATCGTTAGATTAAGATAACGGAAAGTCTTTTTGTCTTTTGACAAGTATTTCTAAAGAATTTTTTTAAGTGCCTGTCAGGAGATATTGGGCAATTGGAGAAAAACAACATGAGTAAACCGATAAAGGAAATAGAGGGAATTGGAGCGCTCTATGCTGAGAAGCTTGCAAACATAGGCATAACCACAGTTCATGCGTTACTCGACAAAGGATGTACGAGGTCAGGACGAAAGGAGATTGCAGAGAAAACAGGCATCGCAGAAACATCAGTCTTAGAGTGGGTAAACATGGCAGACCTTTTCCGAATTGAAGGAATCGGAGAAGAATATTCCGATCTGCTAGAAGAAGCAGGGGTAGACACCGTAGTAGAGTTGTCAAAGAGAGATCCTGAGAATCTACATGCTAAGCTGAAAGAAGTCAATGAGCAAAAGAAACTTGTGAAACAACTGCCATCTCTTGACACAGTGAAGAAGTGGGTAGAAGAAGCCAAGAAATTACCTAGGAAAGTTGAATACTAGCTTTAGAGAACTCCAAACTTCACAACAACCCTTTCCTTTTTTTGAGCGTACCATTCATATTCTGTAACTGACGGAACTAACTCTCTTGTGAATAATCAAAGGATTTTTGACTATTAGAGATCGTTCTTCTCCGCTGATTCTATTGATGAAGTTCATATGCACATTTCCAGTTTTGTAGATTGTCAACTTTATTGTGAAGATTCCAACGTCGATTTCCTTGCTTTTCAATGTTTGAATTCCTGCGTTGCCAGTCTTTCTTCATCTAGAAGCTAACCTTCTATGCAAAATAAGTCAAGTTGCCACAATCGACATGCTTCTAAAAATGATACATATGTCCTCATTAAGAAAATTCAAGATCATTGCTCATGAAATGTGGAGAATGTGGGGAAACAGAGATTTCCCATACAAGCATGTTGAGTTTGGGCTAAAGATTTAAGCGCGCGCGCATGCTATATGCATACATACGAACTGGGTGAACAATTATCCTCACATTGTTCGAAACTCCAGTTTCTTCTTCTATTTCCTTGGAAATTCTTGCAGCAAGAAAGCTAGGAATAATAGTATCAAATGAAAACGTTTTAGAGAAACTTAAAGAATTTTGGCACAGAAATAGTGTGGAGGGCTATGACTCTAGGAACTTCGAAGCAGCGTTGGTGAGACTCGGTCTAGAACTGCGGAGAGGAAAGACTCATTAAAACTGAAGTCACTCTAAGACAGAAACAGAGCAAAGTCACAGAGTTGTACAGATTAACGATCTCGAACGTGGTCTTCTTTTATCGTTTTTTCGCTTTTCAACAATAGAGTGTATTGGTTGCTTGTTGAATGTCTATTAGCATCATCTCCTTCAAACCTTGCATAGATTTCGGCGGTATTATCCCATCGATCAGACTTCTTGGTTGTCCATTCTATCTTGAAGCTCCCATCGCTCTCGGTTGTTCCTGAAGCCAGTAAGTCGTCTCCGCCTACGTCGCTCTCGAAGATCTTTATAGTTTTATCTGCAACTGGGTTCCCGGTAGCAGCTTTTACAAGTTTTCCAGTGAACATCACTTCTGAATCCTCTGCAACGCTACTCGGTGGTGGATCTAGGATAAGAATCGTTTTTGTTGGTTCAGATGTTACTGAGGTCTTCTTCCTTTGGATTATTTCAGTGACGACGGTTCCGCTGGGGATTAGTATTTCCTCCGTTCCGTCCTCGCTTTCTAAGACAAGATGCATTAGTTTGATCTTTTTTACTACGCCCGTATGCCCCGAAACCATAACTCTGTCACCATATGTGAAGGGTCGTGAAATTAACAGAAAGACTCCGGCAACAACATGGGAGAGTATCGTTTGAGTAGCGAAGCCAACAACTAAACCTCCGAAGGAACCTACAGTCAAAGCCGCTGCTGGGTTAACATTGAACACGGAAGTCATCAAAGAGAGGAGAACAGCTATCCCCGATATCTTTGTTATAGATTGGACAGTTGCAGCCTCTGGATGGTCGGTTATCCTTCTCATGTATGCGTAGACTAGGCTACTGATCGCGTTAACAGCGAAATAACCGAAAACAAGGAGCAGCCCAGCTTGAATATAGACCAGATAAGGGTGAATCAACATTATGATGTTGCTGTAGGGCTGAAGATATGGAGGAATCTCTTCAGATGATGTCCATCCAAAAAGAAAGTTCACGAGAAACAATGAAAAAACGAGAACTACGATATAGAAAACGGCTTTGAGACTTCCGCGACGGAGACTCTGTGTTTTCTTTCCAACCTTAGTGAACTTCTCAGGCATTATGGCTAAACTCGTCTTAAATCTTGCAAACACATTTGCGTTTTATAAGTCTTCGGGGTACGTTGTTTCGTCTCAACGTTGGAAAGTCTAAAAGTGGAGAGTGACCTACCTGCGAATTAAGTTCATACAAAAATAGTCGAAACTTTAGGGTACACGAACTCATTTCTAGGGGTTAAAACATCCTTGAACACGAAACGAGGGTGCATCATAAGCTTTATTAAAAGCGCGCGCATTCCGAGAAACAGTCTCGC
>CAYGAE010000064.1:0-5708 GCA_964347855.1 uncultured Candidatus Bathyarchaeia archaeon | reverse complement strand
AAAGTTAACTTGGTAAATCTCCAGCACGAGTTCGGTCTTTTTGGAGGGGAGTGGGGAAAGTACGTTAATTCCTTCTTAGAGTCTCTTCAAAAACCAGTAGTAACTACACTCCACACAATCCTGCCAAACTTCAGATCAGCCGCTCGAACCGTTTTGGAAAGTATAGTACACCGCAATGCGGCAATCATTGTCATGACTAATACAGCGCTGGAATTGCTAAAGAATTATGATATTGAACCTGGAAAAATCACTGTTATCCCGCATGGTTGCCCCGATGTTCCATTTGTACCCAGCGAAAAACGTAAGCCTTCTCTTGGTTTGAAGGACAGAATAGTGCTGTCAACTTTTGGACTGGTAAACCGTGGAAAGGGTATCCAACATGTTATTCGAGCACTCTCTTCCCTCGTCAGAAAGGAGCCAAGAATTCTTTACCTCATAATCGGCGAGACTCATCCAGAAGTAAGGAAAATCGAGGGAGAGCGTTATCGGAAGAAGCTGATGAGATTGGTTGATGAACTCAAATTGGGAAAACATGTGAGATTCCACAATCGGTTCCTCTCCAAGAAGGAACTAATTAGGTATCTTCAAGCAACAGACATCTACATCACTCCATACGTCGATCGCAATCAGATCAGCAGTGGAACGCTCACATACGCCTTAGGAACAGGTAAAGCCATTATATCAACTCCGTATCTTCACGCTGAAGAAGCGTTGGCAGATGGACGAGGATTACTATGTAAGTTTAGAAACCCTAATTCAGTCGCGGAATGCATAAACAAACTTCTAGAAGATCCAGAACTAAGGCTTAGCTTGGAGAAGAAAGCCTATGCTCATAGCAGAAACTTTACTTGGCCAAAAGTTGCAGAAAAATATGTCAAGCTGTTCAATCGTCTCCTTAAAGATTAAGGGTGATAGATATTAAACCACCTATCAAACTAGATCATCTTGAAGCCCTGACAGATGATACTGGCATCCTTCAGCATACAAAATATTCGATCCCCAACAGAAAGGAAGGCTATACCACAGACGATAACGCCCGTGGACTGGTTACTTGCATAAAATTCCTTCAGCATTATGAAGAT
The DNA here is from genome assembly GCA_964347855.1 of uncultured Candidatus Bathyarchaeia archaeon. Taxonomy (GTDB): domain Archaea; phylum Thermoproteota; class Bathyarchaeia; order Bathyarchaeales; family Bathyarchaeaceae; genus CAYGAE01. The sequence goes on along the minus strand of CAYGAE010000064.1, from coordinate 4,626 downwards.
TCGGATGTAACCAAGCTAGCAAAGACGTATTTGAGCTTCTTATTCCACATGCAGAGACCTGACGGTAAATTTCACAATCTCTTAAGTTATGACCGTGAATTCCTTGATGATCTGGGGTCAGAGGACTGCATAGGACGATCTCTCTGGGCTTGCGGATATGCTATTTCAACTAATCTTTCTAAAGGCATTAAAACCACATCGAAAGAGATCTTTGACAAAGGCTTCCCGCATGCATCTAGCTTCAAAAGTCTTAGGGCCAAGGCCTTCACGATTTTGGGACTTTGCCATTACCATGAGGCTTTTCGTTATGACCAGAATCTCTCCAAGAACATTGTGTCGTTAGCTGATCAATTAGCGCGCAGCTATCAGCAAGTATCTTCTCCTGATTGGCGTTGGTTTGAGCCATACTTAACCTATCTCAATGGACGATTATCACACGCCCTTTTTCGAGCCTATGACATTGTTGGAGACGAGAGATACCTTCACATCGCTAAAGAGTCTTTAGACTTTCTTGTGGAGCTTCACGTAGTTGGTAAGAAATTTGTCCCAATCGGCAACAAAGGATGGTATAAGAAGGGTGGTCATAGAGCCTTATACGATCAACAACCAATTGAAGCGTCGTGTATGGTGGAAGCGGCTGCGACCGCCTTCCAAGTAATTAACGAGAAGAAGTATCAAGGAATAGCCTACATTGCTTTTGACTGGTTTTTAGGAAAGAACTCTAAGAATGAAATGGTTTATGACCGGACCACAGGTGCTTGCTATGACGGGATCACTCCTCAGGGATTGAACCTGAATCAAGGCGCTGAAGCCACGATATCTTATCTTCTGGCTCGCCTGGAATTGGAAACTCTAAGTCATGCGCGCGCACATGACATCGAGACCCGACGTCAAGTGGCCTCGAAATCCGAGCCTATGGCAGGGGTGGTTCGCGCAACCAGCATCGCTACTGGATGTGGAGACCTTGACGACTTGTTGTTGGGTGGGATTCCTGAAAACTACACAGTCGTATTGACTTCACCTTCGTGCGACGAAAGAGACCTACTGATCAAGAGGTTTCTTGAAGCCGGGGCAAAAAAGGGTGAAGTAACATTTTACGTCACCATCGACCCCGGTGGAGTAAAGACTCTCGCACGAAAGCATCAGTCAAACTTCTTCCTTTTCGTATGCAACCCAGCAGCAGATGCAATCATCAAAAGCCTGCCCAACGTATCCAAACTGAAAGGCGTGAAAAACCTGACTGATATTAGCATTGCCTTAACCTCAACCTTCCGCAGATTAAACAAGTCGCCAAAAGGTCCAAGAAGGGCCTGCATCGAAATCATCTCAGACGTTTTACTGGAACATCACGCGGCTTCTACTAGAAAATGGTTAACTGCGCTTATTCCAAAATTGAAATCGAGAGGTTTTACTACCTTGGCGGTAATGAACCCCCAAATGCATCCTCCACAAGAAGTTCAAGCGATTCTAGGTCTATTCGAAGGAGAGATCAACATCTACGAGAAAGAAACTAAGAAAGGCCTAAGAAAACATTTGAAAGTCAAGAAAATGGCAAATCAAAGATATCTGGACAGTGAAACGCCTCTAAGAAAAAAGAGGCTACAGAAATGAAAGTAATGGCGAAAGAGAAAACAACTCGCAGCCTAAACTTCCAGCCGATAGAGCGCACGATGTATTATAATGTTATTTTCCCGGATTTTAAAAGGCGCAATTTTAAGTTTATAAGTTAAGTATGATAAACACAGCTCTGACGGTAAGCCTGAAGCGAATCATCCATACAAACAATGTGCAATCTAAAAGGAGTCTAGAAAATGGTTGTGGTGATCTGGAAAAGTTGAAGGTCCAAGATCTAATGGTAGAAAACGTGGTGGCAACAGAAGAAGAGACGACAATCGAAGATGCGGTCAGAATCTTTTTTAAAAAACATGTCGGAGCACTTGTGATAGTGGACGATGAAAATAAATGTAAGGGAATATTTACAGAACGAGATGTCCTCAGAAGCGTAGCTAAGAAAGTTCCCCTTGACACGCACCTAAAAAAGGTTATGTCAAAAAACGTCATAACGGTAACGAAAAAAGATTCATTTGCAAAGGCTAAGAGGCTCATGGTTTTACATGGTATACGACATCTACCAGTAGTAGATAGAAAAGGACATTTGGTGGGAATGTTGACTATCAGGAGGATCTTGGATGAACTTGTTGGAATGCCACCAGTCAAGATTTAGAAAACGAGGCATGTGTGCAAGACGATTCTCAAATCTGTAATTTCCATTCATAAACAAGAAGTGCCATGAGATTCCAAAATCAGACATAGGGAAGACCTCTAATGAGGAGATTCCAGGGAAACCCGATTCTTAAACCAATAGTAGAACATGCTTGGGAGGCACGTGCAGTTTTCAACACCGCTGCTCTTCATATCGGCAGGCGAGTCCACATTCTGTATCGTGCCGTTGGTAATGACGGGGTTTCTCGACTTGGCTACGCCTCTTCATTAGATGGTTATCACATCGAAGAACGATTATTGTCTCCTGTTTTTGTGCCCGGAAATTATGCTGAAAATGGTGGTTGTGAGGATCCTCGACTAACTTTGCTAGACGAACAATGCATCATGGCCTACACAGCACTACGTGACCCTGTTTCAAACGCGCATCAGATTGCTTTGACAACCATTGCGACCGATGATTTTATCAATAACCGGTGGAATTGGGGAGAGAGATGCATGCCATTTGCAGGTGTTCGAAATAAGGATGCCGTGATTCTCCCTCGCAAAGTTGGAGGTCATTATGTTTTGTTCCATCGTATTGATCCAGATATCTGCATAGCCTATTCTAAGGATTTTCAACACTGGTATGATATAAAGGCAATAATAGGACCCAGGTTGGGAAAGTGGGACTGCTGGAAAGTAGGCGCAGCCGGCCCACCGATAGAGATCAGCGAAGGATTGCTTTTCATATATCATGGCGTAAATTTTGAGAAGATATATCGCCTCGGTGCCATCCTTCTTGATAAGGATGATCCCGAAAGAGTTCTGTGTCGTTCTGAAAAACCCATTTTGGAGCCCACCACAGACTATGAGCGTTTCGGAAGGGTGCCTAATGTTGTTTTTAGCTGTGGGGCTATTTTGATGGATGACCAACTCGTTATCTACTATGGAGGTGCCGATAGAGTCGTATGCGTAGCCACGTACGACATAAGCGAACTACCACTTTTCTAAGGTATCCTCACCAAGCTTTAATGTTCAAATCTCATCACAGGAATGAAAGAAAGGCGCGCGCAAGAGTTATAAAACAAGCTCCCCATTGAAGAGCTAGTTCCAACTTAACCAAACAAGGAGGTGTATTGCACTGTCTAAAGACCAAAACACTGTGTATATCGGAAGAAAACCACCCATGAACTATGTAACGGCAATCATAACAAGCTTCACCAGATCTAACTCTGAAGATGTTACATTGAAGGCGAGGGGAAGATCAATAACAACGGCTGTTGATGCTGCTGAGATAACTCGACGCAGGTTCATGAAAGAATTGAACATAGGCACGATAGAGATTGGAACAGAAGAGCTACAGCAAGAAGACGGGAGAACAAGAAACGTTTCAACCATCGAAATCACGTTAACACGTAGTCCTCCTGAAAAGAAAAAGGTAGGAGAACGGAACACAAAAACGGAGTCTGTACGCATACAACCTACAGGGCTGACAAGCATAGAGGGCATCGGATCGAAGAGGGCAGAAAATTTGAGGTCGCATGGTATACACTCGGTTCAAGACCTAGCAAAACTTGACCCGAAAGAGCTTTCTGAGAGGCTCCAGATTTCAGAGAAGAGAGTTTCAAAATGGGTTGATGAAGCTAACGAAATCCTTAACAAGTAAGAAAGGGTGCAAATGAACGAGCACACATGAAGAGAGAGAAAAGTCATCTCTCTTCCAGAGATGCAGGCAGAAAAGAATATTGATATTACAACTTGAGAACTGAATATTATGAAGGTTCTTTATGGAGGAAGTGAATATGATCTGCCCGGTTTGTGGCTCGGATATGCAGGAGTTATCGCCTCAAGTCTGGAGATGCAAGTGTGGTCACCGCGAAATAGTTAAAACATCTAAACAAGAGAAAACTGAAAAAGAACAAGCTAAAGAAGAGTACAGAAAGAGATTCTGGGAAGAAAAGAAAGGAGTTAGGAAGGCGATCTCTCATAAGAAGCAGATCGTGGATCGGAAAAAAAGAACATCCGTCTAGAATCATATCGCTAAACGATTGCGCATATATTGCTCAATTCATACAAACCTTCGCCCGCGCTATTGTTTGATTTCCAGAATCTTGCCTCCAGCCTTCTTAATCTTCCTAGTCGCGGATTTGGAACAGGACTTCACTTGCACAATAAGCGGACGGGTAACTCGTCCTTTTCCGAGCAGTTTGTCGTAGCCGAGACGATTTAGATAAACCTTTACTCCCTCTTTTGTTTTCTCGGCTTGTTTGCTAGCCAAAAGCTTGTCAATCTGTTCGTCTAGTTCCCCAACGTTGATTGCACTTACTTCCTTTCTTATGAGAGGTTTAAACCCGTGTTTTCCAAAACGATCAGGCTCATACTTTATCGTATAGGTCCACCTGTGTTTATGGAACCCTATCTTCC
>CAYGAE010000063.1:0-9489 GCA_964347855.1 uncultured Candidatus Bathyarchaeia archaeon | reverse complement strand
GCGACTGAACGAAACAGCGCTTCAGATACAAAGGGAGACTTGGACCAAGATGGCGATCTTCCTGAATCAGTCTGGATCGGCGATTGACGCATCCGCTGTGGAAGACTGGTTTGCCAATAATCCTTTCACCGAGGGGCAGAGCTACAACTTCTATGTTCTAAATTTCACGGACTTTGATTCTCCAGACCATTTGCTGGAGCATTGGTACACCATTACGGAGTATGATCTTGAAGCTAACTCGATCCGAGACTTTTGGCGACTGGAATGGGACAATCCGCTCAACCCAAACGTGCGGTTTCCGTATCCCGGGTTCTCTTCAACTCACAGGCTATTCTATCTGGATCCCTCAGCCTTTCAATGGTATTTGGCGTGGGCGCGCATATGGTGGGAACTAGAGGTCACGGATCCGAAGTACCAGTACTACTATCAAGACTTAGATGAGTTTCTGGCCACGCATGATGTGTCTGACCCCGCAGGACGTTTGGCTCTTGCCCAGTACCTGGCGGGGTGGATCGACGACATCCTGCGCAATGACTTTGCGCCTTATTTCATGTATCCAGACGGCCCACCAGTGGTCGAATCCTTGTCCCTTCAAATCCTCGTGTTGAACAATGCGTCTGAGTATGATTACACGAACGAGCGGATGGCTTGGATCCTCAATCCGAGTCTGATAGAGAACAGCGTCACGAACCTACTCCCATACTTGGATTTCCAGATCTCAGTCACTTTCGCCGACCTCGCAGACTACCCCATGATTGAATGGATTCTGAATAGCTGTATCATCTCAGAAGAAGACGGATGGACCTACATCGACGGCTTGACGCTGTTCTTCTATCTATACTTTGTGCGAGAGCTTTACTTCGATTTCACGGCCGCCGAACTGGTTGTCAACAGTTTCGTCTTCCTTCTCAAAGATGCATCCATGATGTTCGCTGGACAGGAGTTCACAGGGTTGGGAGGCGGAGGGCAATCATTGATTCTCAAGTCCGTCGACCGATACTTCCGAGAGGATGGCATAACACCGAAGAGTGGGTTGGGGCTGGTCATGATCCATGAGCTCGGACACAACTTGGGGCTTCCCCACACGTTCCAACTGAATCTACATGCCGGAGATTTCATACACGACGTGATGGGATACTATCCCTATTCATACGATTTCAGCAGATTACGAGCAGATGTCATGAGACGGACCATCGTCGACAAGAGACTGCTTGACCTGTTGGATGAACTGGTGCAAGACGAGTATCTCTATGAGCAAAGAGAACCATCAGCCGTGATCGATGCGTTGTTCGACCGAATCGCTGAGAAGCTCGACCAGATCCTGGAGACTTACAACCAGATGGCTTACTTAGACGCGTATCACATGGTCACGGAAGCCGAAGCGTTGGAGGCACAACTCCGCATGGTCATTCTCAGACCTACCATCGCAGCTACAATCGATCTCAACCCTGATGTGCTCAACTTGCAAAGTAGTGGCGAATATGTGACCTGCTACATCGAGCTTCCGGAAGGCTACGGCGTAGGCGACATCGAATCAGATCTCATCTTCCTGAATGAGACGGTCCCAGTTCTCAGCACTGCGCCAGTCGAGATTGGAGACTTTGATGAGGATGGCAATCCAGATTTGATGGTCAAATTCGAAAGAGCTACAGTGATCGAATGGTTGGAAACTACCGAACTCCCAGAGAATACTGGCCAAGTGACCCTCAAGATCTCTGGCAAGGTGGCGAACACGCTCTTAGAAGGATACACTACTATCACGATACTGAGATAAGCCGAACCGTTGGTCAGAGCCATCTCCATCTCCCCCTTTTTTGCGTGCGCGCGAATCTGGGTTTGCAACTTGTTCTAGGAGAGTTTAGCTTGGTTTGTGCGGCACTACTTTCTCTTGCAATCTAGTTCGTCTTTTAACGCTTCGAAGAAGGTCGGGACAATCTTGTTTCTTTGTCCTGCGATTCTTTTCCCGGTCTCTGTATAGAGGTCTTGTCTTTTCAACCAATGGATGTGCTTCGCGACATAGGAAGATTTTCGCTCTTTCGAGCAATACATCTGAGCTACTTCTTCAATCGTCTTGTCCGTCAAACAAGCTTTGATGAAAACGGAGGCAATTCCGACGGTTCCCAGCTTGTCCAGAAAATCCGCATCATGCAGAATCTTCGCCTCAATAGAGATTGGTTCTTCCTTGTGAGTATGCGCTCGGATAGCATGACAGATAACCCCAGTTTTCACTTTGTCAAAACCTATAGTCTTCAAGAACCTCTGCGCCATTCTGGCACCAAGTTCCCCGTGGTCCACAAGATTCTCTTTCTTCTCAGCATGCTTTGCAATATCATGAAGAAGGGCTGCCACCTTCAGAACCAGAGGATCTACGTCATTTCTTTCAGATTCGTCTTTCTGAATTAGCATGCAGAGACGCTCGACCCTTTTCACGTGCGGCCAGCCATACAATCCAAGCCTTGCCATATGGCTCTCGGCATATCTTTCAATCTCCGCTAATTGTCTCGGCCCCACATTACTCCCTCAGGAATCGATTCTTATGTCACCCAATTAAAGTCTATTTCCCCGCTGTTTTTAAGCCCCAATGATTGCCGCAGTGGAAAAGTCCCGATAGTTAATACGCTAAGCCTCTGATTTAGAAGTCGCGAAGACCTAACAGAACCCCATCGAGCACGAGTGCTTACTTTGTACTTTTCCGAATAAGTATGTAGATGTTTGCCCTTGTGGACGAATAGAACTTTTTTGGCCTAGTGCCTAGTATGTCTTTTATTTTCTTCAGTGATAGCAGGTTTTCTCCTGCAAGTATTAGGGCAAACCGCCTTTTCATGTACTCATCTTGAGGTTTAATGTCTCGTCGATACGCTGCTCGGGTATAGACATTTGGATAGTTGAAGATTAGATATCTGCCAGGATTGACTAGGTCGAAGAGATTCTTGACAGCGCGTTCAATTTCCTTTATGTAATGCAATGTAGCAAAGCAGACGACCAAGTCGTATGTTCGTTCCTTGCGAGGGTTGGGCAACTCGTCTTGTTCGAAATGCAGGTTTTGAAGGTCTAGGCGTAACGTTCTTTCAATGTTCTTTTGGACTATCGATGCCGCTGAATCAAATCCGTAGAATTCTGTGTGAGGAAGACGTTCGGCTAGCGTGAACAGCAGTGTAGCTGGCCCACACCCGTAGTCTGCAACGCGCTGTATCTTTTCATGTCGAATTAAATCGTCTATCATATCGCCCATTCTAATAGCAAATTTTCGTGCTCCTTCAGGCTCGCACATGACCTTCCAATGTTTATTCCAGTCAAGTGTTGGCATCGTAACCACTACTCGTTCTTAATCCCTTCGATTTCGAATATTACATGCATATATCGTAGGTGTAATTTTACGCGCACATATCAAGAAAAATAAATTGTAGAGACGAAAGAGTTAAGACTTTCAGATCAGAGGGAAAAGAAGCAAACGCAGGTTTGATCCGAATGCCTTCAGAACGATCGGACAAAAACAACGTGAGACCAGTCTCACGCTACTATACTTTGCTGCGGGATCCGACGCGACGTAGAGTGATTGAAATTCTGGGCGGTCAAGGGAAAATTGGCTTCAAGGAATTAAGGCAAGAACTAAAGCTTGGTGTTGGCACGGTATATTACCATTTGGACATGCTTTCCGACTTTCTGACCCAAGATAAACACCGAAAGTATATGTTGAACGACCGGGGACGTTCGCTGCACAAGCTGTTGAAGGACGGAGGTATGCCATCCACGTTGGAGATTGGAGAGGCGTTTGGCCATCGTCTTGGACGTTGGTTTTTTCTCTCCCCAGTTTTTGCCAAAACGGTTCGACCTTTGAGATTGTTGCCCGCGGCCGCATTAATATTGACTTTGGGGGCAGTTGGAGCCGCCCTATCCAGCGTCGACCCTATGCTGTTTTTCTATTTTCCTTTCTCCAGCTACGAGTTTGAAACCATTGCCTTGCTTTTCCTTTCCAATTGGATTGGAGTGTTTCTTGTATCCGACCTTCTCATCTACATACTTTACAGACGAACTGGCGGCAACCTACAGCTGTTCACCTGCATCGGCATTGCCGCGTTGCCCCTGGCTCTATTTCCCTACATCTATATGTTTATTCCACACGATGTTGCGAGGTATCTTCTTCTCGCTTTCCAGATCTGGGGACTACTTCTGATATCGTCTGCCTTCTGTTTTGGAAAAGGTTTACGCCTCGATAAAGGAATCGTTGTAAGTCTAACAATCCTATACCTCAACGTCATGCTATTGGTGATTCTGGGACGTCTCAAATGAAAGTTCGAGGTTTCCCGAACTCTCTTCAGCGAAAGTTCGAGGTTTCTCGAAACGATTCCCTTTAAAGGGCGTTTCTCCAAGCTTATTTTGGTGAAAGAGCTTGAAAATGAAGAAAAAAGTGCTTTCTGCGATGCTTTTGGTTTCCTTGATGCTCTCAATAATTCCTTTCACGATCTTCCCAGCAGCCGCAAACCACGATGAACCCACACCGATTATCCTCGACAGGGGCTACAGGCAACATTGGATCCGAATTAAGATGGACACCATAACAATACTCTTTCCTGTCGAAGGCAAGAGACCAATGTTTTTGTGGTGGTATTCGAACGACACAAACAACGTTTACGTGATGAAGTACAAAGGTCTCATCGAATTCCTCACCTTCGATACACCTCACTATCTGCGTAGATACGAAGCAAACAGTTTAACAATCCAAGAACTACTGGAAGCAAAGTACGCTGCGTCTGGGCCTGCGCGCGAGCGCATTCGAAATTACCTAGGGTTGCTTTTGGGCTTACATCCACCTTTCCTGCCTTTCAGCGCGTGCGAATGGAATCTCACTGGACCCGTCCTTGTGCCTAAAAGAGACAACATATACTACGTGGCTTTCAATTTCACGTTGACAAAGGCACCTCCAAGATTCAGCTTTGCCGAAAACAACGTCATAATCCGCTGTAGATTCTACAATGGTTCGGTTGAAGAAAGCACTGGCACATACGACTACACGGTTGGCGCAGGCCAGATGAAAATGGACCTAGTTGTGCGGAACTGGACTTGGAACATTGACAAACTTGACCCCCTCTTTAGCGTGCTAGAAGAAGAATATGACATACGTATTCCACCTCACAGAACCAGATTGGCTTTGTGGATAAACCTAGCTTCCATAAATATTGTTGATCTCAACTACGCAGTTGAGGATCTGGAGAATCCAGCTGATAATGCAGTGGAAACAACAGCCAGAGTTCGCACCACCGCTTCTAACATGATTTTTGGGGGCAAGAGATATAGAATCACAGAAAATGACACAGCTACGGGGGTCGATGAAAAGCCCATAACTCTGCGATACCGTCTCAGAGAACGATTGAAAATTCATTATGCCACTGAAGATAAGACCTTAGCCGGCTTCTTCAGTTTCGTTTCCACAGCCAACGTAATTGACCCAATAACGGAAGAAGCTACGATAGAAAACGTTACGGCCTCTTACATTGCAGCGGGAGGTCACATGCGGCTATTCTTAGCCTATCCCTACTTCGGTAACAAAACTCTCGAACATGACCCCTTGCTCGGCGTTGAGTATATCCCTCCCTTCGTGTTGCCCGTTTTAGTATTGATTCTTGTAGTCGTCACTGGAGCCATCAGCGTTGCCGTAGTAATCGCAAAGTGGAAACGAACACCAGTTGACATAGTTGGTGAAGCGCTTGTGTCGGGATGAAGCAACGATCACAAAGCTCCACAGCAGACGCGCGCGATAACTTTCCCCTTTTTCTCTCCCTTTTTTCTAAAAGCCAAAGAAACGTAGTGGCCGCATTTATCAGTCGGTTCTCTTCTCTGCTGGTCACATTCTTGCCAGAACAGCTATACTGCATGCAGATATGGGAATCCACGTGAGAGGAAAAAGCACAGCGTTTTCAGTGTTAAACCACTGTGCATATAGATTTCATCAAAGCGCGCGCGCATGTGATGTACAAGAATAGCACCAAGGTTCCCAAAGTCGCTAAGATCTGCCAAAGAACTAACCTGATCTCGAAGCGCGCGCATCACTCTGAGACTGTAAGGAGAGAAAAAAGGGGGACAGTTTTGCTCCATGCTTGGTGGGTTTCATCCCCGAGATTATCGTCACAGGCTTGTTTCCTCACGTGTGCTTGTCAAATTCTTACCTTTTCCCGCGTACGTCCATATCACCAATGGAAATGTTATTGCCAAATACGCGAAATGCACTATTACTCTAGCCCATTCAGCCTTTACTGTGTAGCCGAACATTACTGCAAATACGGAGCCTATTCCCCCGTTATGGTGTAGCAGGCTGTCTTCCGGTATGTTCAAAACATATGCGGATTCACCTAGCCAGCCTGTATTGATTTCATTATCTTCGGCATATTCGATTAATTCATGAACTCCATATCCCGCCAGACCTCCAGCCAAAAGTATGAGCAATATACTTGTGGAATAGAAAAACGTTCGTATGTTAACCTTCACCCCAAAAGTAAATATCACATAGGCGAGTGCCAACGAAGCTCCAAGGCCAAGGCAAGCTCCAGCCAATGTTCCTATTACATCTCTGAGCAAGAAAGGAGTTAGGAAAAGTACGGTTTCGAGGCCTTCTCGAAATACGACAATGAAAGATAAGGAAGTCAAAGCAAGAGTTGCGCCTCGAGTTGTAATGTCTTCTACTCTTCTTTCCACTTCAATGCCAAGTTCTCTCCCTTTGGTGGCCATCCAAACAATCATTGTTGATAACACAAGAACTGCAAAAAGGGCCGCAACGCCTTCAAACAACGCTTTGGTTGGCCCGGTGAGGCTGCCATAAAGAAGCCAGACAAAGATTCCAATGGCGATACTTGCTGCTACAGCAACGTAAGCTCCGTACCATATGTACTTCGACAGGTGATTCCTCTTAGTTCGTTTCAGATAAGCCAAGATTATGGCTGCTATCAGGGCAGCTTCCAACGCTTCTCTGAAAGCCAACAAAAACTGGCCGATCAGTTAAGTAGCCTCTTTAGTTGAGGATTTCGGAGTCTTTAGCCGTATTTCTTCGATTTCTTCTATGTAGGCGTGGGCGCAGTGTATGCAGCAGAAGGTTGTTTCTTTTCCGTCAATTAATTCTAGGTGGCCGCCGTCGTAAATGTGTGCCCCACAATGGTCGCAGACTTCAAGACTTGCCTGAATAGCTGTGGCGATTAGGTTATCGAATCTCCTGAATAATCTGATGCAGAGGTCCCTTCCCGCTTTGGTCAGCTTAAATATCTCACGTTTTTTTTCGCCCACCGGCCTAGAGGTATGGTCCACGAGTCCTTTCTCTTCAAGCTGTTTCAGGAAAGGGTAGACTAGGCTTGGGCTGATCGTTTTTCCGACGCGTTTTCTGAATCGCCGGATTATGCCGTATCCGTGAGTGGGACCCTCATATAGTATGGTAAGCATGTAAAATCGTGAAAAATCGGAGATTAAACTATCGAATTCGGACACCACGTTTATCAAAAGATGATATATCTTCAAAAGAAATATTTATGTATTTCTCTTTTGTGGATATATTTCTAGAGGACATATGCTGGCGAGTCTATGACCGAAGAGAAAAAGACCATACCAATTGGCGGAATGCACTGTGCATCATGTGCCCAAACAATAGAACGCGCACTAAGAAAAGCGCCAGGCATAAAGGAAGCTAGCGTTAACCTCGCGACGGAAAAAGCCTACGTAACTTACGATCCAACCATCCCCAATGAAAATGAGGTAATCGCAACCATTAATTCCACCGGCTACGAGACGCGTTTGGAGACCAAAAGAGCTATTGTAAAAATCGGAGGGATGACCTGTGCGTCCTGCGCGCAAACGATAGAAAACGCGTTGAAGAAAACAGAAGGCATTGTTGAAGCAAACGTGAATCTTGCGACTGAGAAAGCTGTAGTCGTGTACGATCCCCAAACAATCGACTACGAAACTGTCTAAAAGGTCATAGAGGCGCGCGCGCATGGAACAGTGCCAGTTTTTTACTATCTGGCGCTTCGTTGAGGACAAGATTGAAGAAGGATGGATCGTCTATGATCAACTGGATTTTCTCAAACAGCTCGGCATCGTGCTAGCCTGAAGTCTTCACTTGCGCTCTATTCCACTTCAATTGTGACTGGAGGACTCCGCTTCTCTTTTACCGGCACTTCCACCCTGAGCAGACCACTAGTGAATTTCGCCTTCGCCTTCTTGGGATTGACCTTAAGGGGGAAGTGTAGATGCCCATGAAAAGCTATGTCGTCCCGTTCGGCTAAGACATGGATGACATCCTCGTGCATAGTCAAGTCCACATTCTTCTTCTTCACTCCAGGAAGTTCGACCTCGACTACGTAGTTCTCACCTTTGGCATCAAGGCACGCAAACAAATGCGGAGGCACAACAACCTTTTCAGACATGACTTATCACCTCTTCAAGTTTATATACAATTATTCCTTTGGTAAAAGTGTAGGTTAAGCCTTTCCCGAAAATATTCGGTGTCAAATGTAACACTACTCAAATGGGCGCGTATAGAAAAGAAAATTAGATGAGAAGACTCAACAGTGACTACAGCAAAGGCGCATGAGAGGTAGGTCGAACTGCCGGAGATAGTCAAAGAGATCATGATCAAAGCTTCTTCCGAGATCATCTGGACGTCGATGGTGCAACATCTCAAATATCCCGAAAAGGCGGTGGAGCAAGGACCTGAATGGGATAAGCTTGTGATAAAGAACCTCAAAGGTGAGGCCCTGACCTCAAAGAGGAGTGGAATTGGGGTTAGAACTAGATGGTATTATAAGTTCTATTTTTACACATTCAAGTGGGATGACGAAGTAGTCGAATGGGAAGAACTGAAAAAGATAACATGGAAGTCCATCTCCACTTGGGATATGGTGGATAGCTTCATTCTAAAACCTGCAGGCAAGGAAACTAGCTTGACCTATGAAATGACGTATACACCGCCATATTGGATCTTCGGCAAAATATGGTATCGCCTCCTAGTCCATAAACATCTTGAGAAGCATCTGGAATACGTGCTTCTACAGATGAAGAGGAGTGCGGAAGCAATCGCCAAATTCAAGGAGATCACCGGAAAACAGAACTAGATCACTCAAAGGGTGAACTCATGAGAGAGAGGGAAGCGTTTCGAACCGTTTCCACACTTATCAGACTGCACTATTCTCTGTCTAGCCCGCACAAACACTAACCACACCACGCATGAACGGGACCTTCACAGAGCAATTCCAAGGCTTCAGCTGGAACCTGCAACGCCGCTTCTTGCGTGAACACCCGTCAATGATAACTGCACTTGTCGTCATCCTGTGGATTTTCTTTGTCCCGACGACAACTCCCTTTCTGCAGCGCGCGCGCACATAGCGAGTTCAGGCTTATCTGACTTTCATCGCGTGCGCGCAACCGAAAGAATTTTGTTTTGCAGGAATTCCACGAGAAGAAACACACGCGCGAGTTGAAACACATTTATGTGACCACAATTCTCTGGAA
>CAYGAE010000062.1:0-9647 GCA_964347855.1 uncultured Candidatus Bathyarchaeia archaeon | reverse complement strand
ATCTGGATCTCTTTCCTAATCGTCGCGATCGCCTTCTTTACAATGAAACCCACGCCGGTTGAACCGCCGCCATCACCTCCATGACCTCCCCTCTTTTTCTCTTTTCCAAAGTCGTTGATGGGTTGCGCGCGCACTCCTGGCAAATCCTACAGGCCTTCGTGCAATCGCCCTAACGGTACTATTTTTTATCTATTGCTCAAGTTAGTACATTAATGGAGGGCGAATCATGGGTAAAGTGCTAGAACAAATGATAATAGGATACAGACCCCGCCGTAAGTTATAGTTATCTTATTTAGAGAATTCAAACCATACTTGACTGAGGGCCGGTCGTCTAGCATGGTTAGGACATCCTGAGAGACCTAAAATCGCCTTTACGAGGCGAAGGTCGCCGGTTCAAGTCCGGCCCGGCCCACTACAAGCAGGGAAACTTTTATACCTCTATGGCTACATTATTGACCCCGCCATAGTAGCAAGCGGACTCTAGTTTGTCTCGCAATTTGCCGAGGAAGAAGCATGAACCCAAGCGAAAGCGGTTCCCTGATGCGTCTTATGGGAAAACTTGCCAAATCGAAAATCAGCGGAGTTGCACTTCAAAAACTAGAACAACTCGCCGGAAAGATGGGTGTAGACGAAAAAGAGCTGTTCAAACTCTACGTAAAGACAAAGAACGTCGCTTCCCGACAAAAATTCGCCGCCACACCATACTCAGAAAGAGTGCTGTTGTTACCCCAATGTTTACGGTCCAAAGACTGCCCAGCCGAACTAAAGGAACATGGTTATGAATGCCAAGGATGCGGCAACTGCGACATAAAACGAATCAATGCCCAAGCAGAGAGACTGGGTTACAAACACGTCTACATAATCCCAGGTGGCAGCATAGTCACGAAGATCTTCGCCAAAGAAAAACCTACCGCTTGCCTGGGAGTCGCCTGCCTAAAAGAACTCATGTTAGGAAGTTTCGTCTGCGAGAAACTCGGAATTGTAGGTCAAGGCATCGCCCTACTTCGAGACGGCTGTGTCAATACACGCGTAGACTGGAAAGTCGTAAGCAACGCCCTACGCCTCAGCTTGATCAACACGAATCCGTAACGATCAAAGAGAAAGCCGATTCACAACTTTCTGTATTCCCCTCGGACTGAATGGCACAAGAGTAGCCGTCGGGAGAAAACGCCCAAATCTGGGTATAAGCCCAACCGCATCCGTTCCCAACTTGCAGACAACCGCATGCTCAAGAAAGCCCAAGGACTCGACCTTCACCACGTCACGAGCACTTCTCGAGACCTTTATGACACGGTCTACATCCGAGAACTGCGCACCCAAAACAATCAATCGATCAAGAAAAACGCTCATCCAGTGCGAAAACTGGGAGAGCTGCGCCTCCGACAACTCAGCCTCAACATTTGCCTTTTGGGCATTTAAGTCGTTTACCAATTTGACCCTAAGTGGTAGGTTGTCATAGAGACAATACAGCTCGAGGAGTTTATTCAGCGGAAGTTTCTTTCCATCAGCCAGTTGAGCCTGCAGTTTCCGCAAAGAAATCACCGCCTCACAGTGTCTTGGGGAGAATACCCCTACATCAACACGTAAGCCGTCTCTTCTCTCGCCAGATGAGATTGCTCTGCCCCTAATGACTGAGAACCTTTTCAACGTGTCCGCAGAAACTGGTGCCAATCCTATCTCCTGATCAAGAAACCGCAAGGCAACCGCTCTGTCTTCCCCTGAGACATCTACCTGAATCCATCCGCGATCTGTTTTTCCCACGACCTTTACGCTGACGTTTAGTCCTTTGCAGAGAGCCAAGAAAATCGGCTCAAAAATTCCTGGGTGAAACGGCCCGTAGGCCTTTTCAAGAAACGTGGTTGTGGGCATCACAATCCCCGATCAAAGATGTAATCTCTTCGTGAAGTCTTCTCATTCCTTCAATCGAAGAGGGGGGCAACTCTTTCGAGAATCGTTTAATGGTTTTTTCAATGGATACTCTGCGTGAATGTTCGATTAGCAAGTCTGCATAGGACACAATCTTTTCTTCTAGGGTCTGTGGAACGTAACTCCTAGGCTGCCAGCCTATTCTTTCTGCTTCTTTAGCCGTTACCCCGCCACCGACATGGCGTTCAATGATAGACACGAGGGATTCCGGCAGATTTAGGGACCTCGCAATCTCTACACCTGCTATTGCATGATGAACGCTGTGGGTTTTTGAACGTCCGATGTCGTGAAGAAGCGCTCCGATTTCGACTAGCTGGATATCGACGGTTAATCCTCTCTTTCGGCCTGCTTCAGCGATTTCAGTCGCCACTGCAGCTACTGCTTCGCAATGCTTTATTACGCTCCTAGAACAGCCAACCTCAGAAAGAAGCTTTAAAGCCATCTTTCTAGATGGCAGTCGTTCTTGCCTTCGTCGCTGCGGTTCATTCACCGAGTTCCTTCCTCAGTCTCTCCACTTTCTTTGTTAAGTCTTCAATAATTTCGCCGTTTTCAAAGTGCATCATCGGTTTGTTGCATGTCGGGCACCGGAAGACCAGTTCCACAGCCTCTTCGAAAGGAACCCGCCTGCACCCAAGCGTATGGCAATAGTAGAAATCATGACTCTCTTCGTATGCCAGTCGGGTCTCCAGCTTTTCAAGAACCCGTCGTTTCTGGTTCAATATGAAGCCTTCGAATTGGTCTGGTTGGAGTCTCCAGTGGAAAATGAACCAGCCAGTGTTTTGATCCCGCGACCTTCTTAGGGCGACAAGGGAGTGATCATAAAGCTTGTAGAGAATTTTGCGTACAGAGTTGAGACGTATTCCGGTTCGATTTGCAATATCGTCGTCAGTGGTTTCACCAGTCTCTTTGAGCGTGTCTATGATCTGGACTGCTTCTTCGCTTCCAAAAGCCTCAGCAACCTTGACCAGTGTTTTGTCGTCTACGAAGTACAATGTGGGGTTCTTCTGTTTGACTCTCTTATATAATATATAAGCACATCGGTAAAATTAAATTTGTTCTACAGATCAACGGCTTAGCGCGGTCTTGCACGTGTCTTCTTTCCTCGCCGTTGAGGAACTATACTGACCTTCGCATCTTTGAATTCCCGGGAAAGTTCTCCGCCGTCAAAAATTCTATCAAGGAAGATGGCTAAGCTCGAGCATTCGGAATGCGGCTGATTTCCAATTGCAATGTTGTAGTCGGAGACTTTTTCGGAGAAGAACTCCGACGGAACCTTTCTGCTGCCAACTATGACGAGTATGTCTTTTCCCGTCGCCCTGATTCTCTGTAACGCATCGCTTGTTTGAACATTTTCGCCATACGCAGTAAGATGAACTACTATGTCTCCTTTTGCTTTCCATGCGTTCACTACCTGTTTCCAAGGCGTTCCCATTTTAAACCAGAAGGCCCCGCCCCACTGTTCTGTCACCTTTTCAAGGGTTACTCTGATCTTTTCATCTCTTACATCTGCTAACACGAAGCCGGAGGCACCGAGAGCACGGGCAGTCAAGGCAACGTGAGTGGTCAGTCTCTTATCTCTATATCGATGACCCCATCTCAGAACAACAACCTTCGGCAATTCTACATCATCCTCGGTTGGTTTGCTAACCTCAGAATGCGGTCAAGATCAAGCATTAAATGTCCCGCCAAGCTTTTCCATTTGTTCTTTAACCTTGTCTGCAAACCATGGAATTGATTCGAAAGAGACGTCCACGCTGTCGCCTTTGTATTTCACGTCTTGCACATCGGCGCGGTTGAAAAGCCATGAGAGGAAGGACAAAGCTTCGTCAGTCACTGGAAGCCTGAAGGATACCTTGATGTAGTCTTCGAGATGGGCCATTATCTGTTCTTTGAGTAGAGTCATGTTGGTCATGTGGAGAGCGGAAATCGGCACAGCGTTTGGCGCTAGGTCCTTGAGAATCTCAGTCTTGTGCGTTGTTTCGTTGTTTTCCAACAGGTCAATCTTGTTCAAGGCAGTTACGATGGGAACTCCCGTTGCTCCCATCTTTTGAATTGTGTCAAGGCAAACGGAGAGTTTCCTTTTGATCTCTTCAAGGGACTCGCTTAGATCGACTACGAGAAGGATCACGTCTGAAAATATGGTTTCTTCGAGGGTTGAGCGAAAAGCCTCGATGAGCTTTAGGGGCAGGCGATCTATGAATCCTACGGTGTCTGTCAGTAGGACTTTCCTGCCCGAGAGGACTACGGCGCTGGTCTTTGTGGAGAGAGTGGTGAAGAGGCTGGAGTCAACTGGAACTGTCTCCTCGGCGAGGGCGTTAAACAGGGAGCTTTTGCCAGCGTTCGTGTATCCTGCCATGGAGATCATGGAAAAGCCCAGTCCCAGTCTTCGAGCACGATGTAAGCCTCGCTTTTTTCGTATCTTCTTAAGCTTGTCTCGTATGGAACGGATTCGCCTTCTTACAGTCTCATAGTAGAGGTCTACCTCGTATCTTCCGAGGCCCATGAACCCCGGTTGTTCTTCCATCCTGGCTAGTCTTACTCGTTCTTTAGCCCGTGCCAGTTCATATCGTAGCCGTGCGAGTTGGATTTGAAGTTTGGCTTCGGCGGTGGAGGCTCTTCTGGTGAAGATTTCGAGGATCAGTTGAAAACGGTCGATGGCCTCTACACCTGTTGCTTTGGCGAGGTTGTAGGCTTGAACAGGCTTCAGCTCGTTGTCAAATATCAGTCTTTCAATATGGTTTTGGGCAACCAACTCAGCAAGTTCTTTTGCTTTCCCGCTGCCAATCTGGTATCGCGGATGAGCCTTTCTCACCTGTCCTATTGAGTTTGCAACTGTGTATCCAGCTGATTCGGCGAGGCTTTGAAGTTCGTCTAAGCTAGATCGTTGGGATGGAAGGCGCCGTTGAACGATTATCGCTCTCGTTCTTTATCTGCCTCCGCCTTTCTCTCCTTGACCTTAATCATTTCTCCCAAAGTGATTTCGCGTGGATAAGAGGGGATTGTCAATGGCGCTTTAGGTTGTGAGGGTGGAACGAGGAGTTTCACCTTAAGGGCGTGTTCCAACTTCTCTGCCACGCCATGATCTGGAACCATTTTGCCGCTTTCAATCTTCCGGAGAACCGAAACCTTTTCGCCTATTTTCCTACCTAAGTCCTCGTGGCTGAGTGCCAGACTCTCCCTTGTCTTCCTTATGCGTGAGCTGTAGTCGCCCACAAGTTCTAGGGCTTCAGTGAGGGAGGTTGAGGGTGCTTTTCTCGTCGGAAATCTTGGAAGAGGTCGTGCTGCAGACTTTGCGGCTGCTTTGGCGCGGGGTTTGGGCTTTTCTTCCCAAAACGTGGAACCCAACTTCGCGCATTTGTTGCAAACGGTCATCTTGGCTCCTTCAATCACTGCCCTATAGGGCCTACCCATAATTCGTCTGCCACAAACCTCGCATCGCAAGAAAGACGTCACCTAAACCGTTTTATCACTAGCACATCTTATTCTTGTCAAACTAAATGGTGAAAACATTAGAGATAAGTATTAAGGTGCTATCGCCTATGCCCAGAATTCCGAAATTGGAGTGGAGGGTCATATCCTTTGACTTCGATGAGACGCTAGCCTATCTGGAGCCTCCAATCCATGAGACGATTGGAATCATCCTAGAGAGGCACGGTGTTCCAGGTAAAGCAAGAGATATTGCTGACGTACTTACGGACAGGTCTGAGCAAACTCGCCATCCGCTGTTAGAGGAAAGGGGGTGGGGGCAACTCACCGAAGAGGAACAGAAAGAAGTCTATAGTCACCTTAACCGTATGATCCTCAAAAAGATAGGACTCACTTCAAACCTAGATTTTCTGGTCAACGCTATAAACAATGAATGGTTTGCGACGAAAAGGCTGTATCCCGATGTGCCTGAAGCGTTAAGAGAGCTCAAAGAAATCGGTATGGCCATTACCATAGTGGCAGGCCCAACAAGCGCAACGATCAAACAAGCCCTAGAGAAACATAATCTTCTCGGATATATCGAATGCTTTGCCACAAGCGACATAGTAACCCCTGAACTCGGTCCACTACTCAAGGCAAACGGAAGCGCCTACCTACATGTGCTTGAGAGAACGAAAACCAAACCGCAAGAAGCAATCCACGTAGGCGATGACCCCCAGCTAGACGGAGATATTCCAAAAAGCATGGGAATAACTCCCATCCTGATTAACAGAAGCAAGAGAAAGGACTTGGTGAAAGCAACATCAAGAGGATACACTGTTGTTTCGGATATGCACCAGCTATTGAAAATCATCAAGTATTGATCACTCAACAGGAAAGTGCGCATTCACATGGCAAAACTCAACGCGCTTCAAAAAATCCGTAGCATAGCCGATTACCAGTTCGGGAGGGATGTCGGAGAGAAGCTTTTCCCAAACAATGTTGAAATTGCTTATTCAAAGCGAACTGGCAGAATACGTCACATTTATCTTGGAGAGAAACTGCTGGCTACGCTGAGGCCTACGAATGGTCTCTTCTCCTTAACTATTACGGGAGCGAAGCGAATGATTGAACTAGTGAAACCCTCAAGATTGTGGGTCACAATTCAGGCAGAAGCCGTCCCGTTCGTTGCCAAGGGCAAAAGCGTATTTGCCAAACATGTCATCGATGCTGACAGAGAGATACGCCCTCAAGAAGAGGTTGTGGTCGTAGATGGCAAGAATAGGGTCTTAGCCGTCGGAAGGGCTATACTTACGGGGGAGGAGATGAAGACTTTTAAGAGAGGAGTTGCGGTTCGAGTGCGGAGGGGCGTGACGAAAGAAAGTTAAGATAAGGCAGTTGGAACTATTATACAAAGGGAGAATCCAAGTTGCGAAGAAGAAGAATAAATCCGAGGCAAGCAAAGAGGATGATGCAACGCATGGGCCTAAGCATGGGTGAAGTGCCTGACGTTCAAGAAGTTATCCTACGAACCAGCACTAAGGAGATTGTAGTGGAAAATCCCGAGGTCGCAGTGCTTGATATGCAGGGGCAGAAGATCTTCCAGGTGACCGGGGAGAGGATCACTGAGAAAGAGCTTGAAGAGAAGCCTGCCAAGAAGGTGACAATTCCTGAAGAGGATGTTAGACTTGTTGCGGATCAGACTGGGAAGAGTGTGGAGGAGGCACAGAGGGCCTTGGAAGAGACTGGGGGAGACTTGGCTAAGGCTATACTTCTTCTTCAATCAGAAGGGTAAGAACCTGCTTCTCACGCACACATACTCACACACACGGAGTCTAGGCCCGGGTTTCTATATCGTTCAAATATGCTGCAAAATAGAAATGGAAGCGAAAGGTTGAACATTGAATCCTAGCCCTATCCAAGCGTAGATATCACTCGAAAACTCTTCTTGGACTAGATTTCAAAATGGTCTTCTAGTAATCTACGTATTCCTCTTCTAGTGATTTCCGAGAGGGTTGACAATCCAATTCCTAGTCTACGCGAAAGCTCTAACATGGTAATCTTTCTTGGGAATTCGAAGAACCCCATTTTTAAGGCGAGCCATAACGCTCTTTCTTGTTTTTCTGTCAGGACTTTTCCTTTCGGCTTGAATCTCGCCACTTCCAAGATCTTTGGTTCTAAGCCATTAGCTTCTAATGTCGATACTATCCGCTGGAAAGCGTCAAAATTGGGTGCGACAAAGGAGTATACGATGGTGTGACCTTCCACGTGTCTTCCGGATATCAGAAATGAGTTATGGGACAGTATCGTTTTACAGACATCACAGCCATCACTGTCAAACCAGGCGGATGCTCCTCCGCCGAGTTTGCCGTCTCTACGGATTTCAGAAAAACTGTCTTCAGGTATCGCGGTGATTTCCTTGGAAGGTATCTTGACTAGATGTCTGGTTAGGCCTGTAGGTAAGCCTCGGATGTCGCTTAATGTATATTGCTGGATGCCGGAAGTTTCGAACATTCTCAGTCCTTTGCATCCCGTATTCACGATCTCAATCGTTATGTGGTAGGGCTCATCCTGTGACCGTTCCATTTGAAATCCCCGAATATCTTCGTGAGATGATTAACCTACTGTTCTACTTAGAATAAAAATGCGATGCGTACGCTAACTATATCCTTCTCAATTTTGTTGTCAGCAATCAGTTAAAATTGTGTAAGCACGTCTTGTTTTTCCATGATGTGGCCGCAATAGTGACACCTTATACGCAACGGGTCCTCCTTCTCTACGTAAAAG
This sequence comes from uncultured Candidatus Bathyarchaeia archaeon, assembly GCA_964347855.1. GTDB lineage: Archaea > Thermoproteota > Bathyarchaeia > Bathyarchaeales > Bathyarchaeaceae > CAYGAE01. The sequence continues at coordinate 1,529 of CAYGAE010000062.1, read as the reverse complement.
GTTGGTTGCACGGGTTCGTCACTGTTGGAGACGCAGGCAGGATTAGCACATTTCATTATTCCACGAATTATCTCAGGCAGTTTAACTCGCTGTTTGCCCAGAACTTTGTAGTTTCGCACAATGTTTATAGTGGCGTGGGGAGCCAGCAACGCTATCTTGTCCACTTCCTTGGAATTCAGTTCTCTCCCCTCAATCTTGAGCATGTCTTTGGCGCCATGTCGCTTGCTCGGAACATTCATGGCGACTGTTACAACACCAGCCACACGACCAGTGACGCCCAATATTTTCAGCACGTCTAGCGCATGGCCGCTGGAAATGTGGTCGATGACGGTGCCATCCTTTATCTTGGTTACGCGCAGTGTCTTTTTTGTCATGCCTATCAACCGCTTGAATCCAAACTCTAAACGTAGTGGGTAAAAGAGTTTATTTATGACTTGCTAAAGTCTCTCTGGTGCCACAGTTGAAGTTTAAAGGACGTGACATCGTCTCAATCAAAGACCTTACACGAAAAGAAATCGATTACATCCTAGAAATCGCAAAGACCATGGAGCCTATAGCCAAAAGCAGCTCCGACATGCTCCGCGGCAAGACTCTGGCAACCCTCTTCTTTGAGCCAAGCACAAGAACCAGACTCAGCTTTGAAGCTGCTATGCATAAACTCGGAGGAAGTGCAATTGGGTTCGCCGAACCAGAAATCGCCTCCATAAAGAAGGGGGAGAATCTGGCAGATACCGTCCGTGTCGTAGAAAACTACGCGGACGTTATCGCTATAAGACATCCCTTGGAAGGCTCAGCAAGACTTGCAGCCGAATTCTCCCAAGTCCCCATCATCAACGCTGGATCAGGAGCCGAAGAACACCCCACACAAGCACTGTTAGACCTTTACACAATCATCAAGGAAACAGGTAGAATCGACGGACTCAACATCACCTTCATCGGCGACCTACGTTACGGACGAACAGTTCACTCCCTGGCCTATGCCTTATCACTTCACGACGTGAAACTACATCTAGTCTCACCGGAAATCCTTCGTATGCGGAGAGAGGTCCTAGATGCCATCAAAGAAGAGATAGAGATCACAGAAACAACTGGCATCGAACAGGCCTTGCCTGACGCCGATGTGCTCTATGTAACAAGGATTCAAAAGGAGAGGTTCCCAGACTTAGCTGAATACGCCAAGGTTAAAGGCGCCTACAAGATCGACCTTGCCTTGCTGAAAGAGGCGAAGAAGGACATGATCATCATGCACCCGCTTCCACGAGTTGACGAAATAGCCGATGAGGTAGACGTCACTCCACACGCCCGGTACTTCCAGCAGGTCTGGAACGGTATCGTAATGCGAATGGCTCTTCTAGCTCTTATCCTAGGAGCAACAGAATAACGCAATGAACCTTACAGAGCCACCCTGTACCTGTCCCGAAGCTCTTTCCTTTTCCCCTTGTTCCACCCACTCACTGCTTGATAATACCCTGTCACCCTCGACCACCACTCCACCTGCGAAGACCCACAATGGGGACACCGCTCATTAA
>CAYGAE010000061.1:897-9979 GCA_964347855.1 uncultured Candidatus Bathyarchaeia archaeon | reverse complement strand
AGGCCAGTAGAAAAAGCTTATATCTAAGATGAAAATTGCAGTACGTAGACCAAAGATTTTATCCTTAAAGGAGGGTTTAGAATGGCTTATTTAACTACCCAAGCCGGACAACCGGTTCTCATTTTGAAAGAGGGAACGGCCCGTAGACGTGGCAGAGAGGCACAAAGAAACAATATCATGGCAGCAAGAATCATCGCCGAAGTTTTGAGAACAACCCTCGGACCCCGCGGAATGGACAAAATGTTGATCGATAGCCTAGGTGACATCACCATAACAAACGATGGAGCAGCAATACTGGATGAAGTGGAAGTCGAACATCCAGCCGCTAAGATGATGGTTGAAGTTGCCAAGACGCAGGATGATGAAGTTGGCGACGGAACAACAACCGCTGTGGTCTTAGCTGGAGAACTCTTACGACAGGCTGAGGAGCTGCTGAATCAGAATATTCATCCCACGGTCATTGTGAGTGGATACAGAAAAGCCGCTCAAAAGGCTATGGAGCTCCTTGAAAAAGTGGGAATCAACGTTGACCTTGAAGACCGTGAAACGTTGAAGAAAGTTGCCATGACGTCCATGGCGAGTAAAGCTGTTGGTGTAGCCCGGGATCACTTGGCGGAAATTGCTATCGATGCTGTCAAACTGATTGCCGAGAAGAGGGGTGACCGAAATGTCGCAGACATCGATCACGTTCAGATCACAAAGAAAGAGGGGAAAAGCCTCTTCGACACCCAGCTTGTCAGAGGATTAATTATCGACAAGGAAGTCATCCACACAGGAATGCCCAAACGAATCGCCAACGCAAAAATTGCTCTGCTAGATTGTCCCTTGGAAGTTGAAAAGACAGAATTTAACGCTGAGATTAGGATAAAGGATCCTACTCAGATGAAGGCTTTCCTAGACAAAGAAACACGTATGTTAAAGGACATGGTAAAAAAGATCAAGGCTTCAGGCGCCAGCGTTCTGTTCTGCCAGAAAGGCATTGATGACATGGCTCAACACTTCTTGGCTAAAGAGGGAATTCTAGCCGCCCGTCGAGTTAAGCAGTCTGACATGGAGAAACTGGCTAGAGCCACAGGAGGAAAGGTTGTCACAAACCTCGATGACCTGAAAGGCAAGGATTTGGGGAAGGCCGGGCAAGTTGAGGAACGCAAGGTCGGCGAAGACAAGATGATCTTCGTTGAGAAGTGCAAGCATCCCCGCTCAGTCGGCCTTCTGATTCGTGCTGGTCTCGAAAGAATGGTCGACGAGGCCGAAAGAGCCATGAACGACGCCTTATCAGTAGTCGCCGACGTAGTGGAATACAACAAGGTTGTCGCTGGCGGAGGCGCCGTTGAATCGGAAATAGCAAAAGCTCTTCGTCCCTATGCACGAAAGGTTGGAGGAAGAGAACAACTAGCCATAGAAGCCTTCGCCGACTCCATCGAGATCGTGCCCAAAACACTGGCGGAAAACGCAGGACTCGAACCCATCGACATACTCGTAGGACTAAAGTCGGTTCACGAGAAGCCAAAGGGACACTTGATGGGAGTGGACGTCTTCACCGGAAAAGTCGTGAATACTTATGAAGGCGGCGTAATAGAACCGTTGCGCGTAAAAGAGCAGGCCTTGAAGTCCGCAACCGAAGCTGCTTCCATGATCCTAAGAATCGATGACGTCATAGCGGCAACAAAACCCAAGGAAGGGCCGCCGGGTCCGCCAGGTGGTATGCCTGAAGACGAAGGATACGGAGAATACTAAATCCAGGCCCATTTCCCTTTTTATTCAAACTAATCTTCTAATTCTTACCCCAGAAATTTAGGGTCAAAAAAGGCTTGTCGGCTAGTGGCTTGCCAGGAGCATAGTCCAGGCAGATCATATCACAGCGGCGATATCTCCTGCAACTTTCTTTTTCTCGGGGCATACGAGCCCATTTGAGTGGAAGGCACGCACGGAAGCATACCTTTAAACCTTGGTAGGATACTCCAAGAAAGTAAGTACATAGAGGTTCCTCATTGAGCTCAACCAACATTCTGCTGGGCACTTCAGGGTGGAGCTACAAGGAGTGGGAGGGATCGTTCTACAGAAAAGGTGAGAAGAGGAAGCTGCGAGCGTATTCTCGAGTCTTTTCGACTGTTGAAATCGACTCGACTTGGTATCGATACCCTTCAAAAGGAACAGTCATGGGATGGCTACGCTATTCGCCCTCAGACTTCGTCTTCACAGCGAAGATCCCGAAGGTCGTAACTCACGAAAAGAAACTCGGTCTTGAGGGTGAAGTTCAAGCCGACTTGGAGGCCTTCCTAGAGATTATGCAACCACTCCAACTGAATGGGAAACTTGGATGCCTCCTAGTTCAACTACCTCCTAGCTACGAGTACAACCCTGAGAACTTGGAGGCGTTCTTCAAGATGCTCCAATCTCCATTCAGATTCGCTATCGAGTTTCGAAATCTCTCTTGGATACGAGATGAAACCTGGCAACTACTCGAAAAATATAGGATTGCCTACGCAAATGTCGACGAACCACTTCTGCCCCCAGAAGTTCACATCACTGCCGACTTCACCTATTTTCGCTGGCACGGAAGAGGACGGAAGCCATGGTTCAACTATCTCTATAAAAAAGAAGAACTCGAACCTTGGATTCCCAGAGTTAAAGAAGCCTCAAAGCAAGTTAAAAAGGTCTATGGCTACTTCAACAATCACTTCCACGGCTACGCACCAGAGAACTGCCTCAACGTGATTGAAATGTTACAACCCCTAACGCCGCAGCAAACGGAGGCCAAGAGCAGAATTAGCAAGAAGCAAGTGGGTCTTACGGGATTTTTCAAGGGTGAATAGTAGATATCCGCTTGAGTGTCTCGACTACTCCGTTGATGCTGCTATATGTTTTGTCAGGCAACTGATCAAGCAGATATGAGGCATGTACTCGCCTATCTTTCCTTAAGTCGATTAGCTTCCACCCTTGATGGTTGATAAGTTCGGTCTTGTTGCTTGGGAATTTTGCGTCTTCTCGTAGAACCTCCGTCAACGAGCTGAGGCCCGTGGACTTGGTGACCATGGGGAATTTTCCAGTCTGTTTGTAGATTTTGTAGCGTGCGGCATCTTTATACATTCTGACGAAGTGGAAGCTAACCGCCACAATTTTGGGGTCGCCTTTGGACGTCTTCGTATCGATTTTTTTGAGTTCTTCATCTGCTGGTTGGTAGACGTTATGAAGACCTTTGCCAAACAGTCTGGAGTATAAGATGTCGGATTTGTAGGCTGGTTCCTCGTCTTTTGAGAGGTCTACGCAATGGACCATGTTGTGGTCTTGCATGGTTTTGATGAGGGTCGGGTCGAATGGTTGTTTGGCGCCTCTTATCTCTAGAGCCACTCTTATGTTCTTCAAGTCTGTTGAAGAAAAGAAGTTGCCCACGAGGTTCGCCGTAGTCTTGCTAGATTTGAACGTTGGTGGAGTCTGTAGATGTAGAATCTCTGCCTTCAGCGTCCCACAGATGGTGATCATCTTTTTCAGAACTTCAAAAGACTCTGGTATCGGTTTGAACTCGTGTTTATGGGTTAGTGCTTTGTTGCACCGTACCGAAAAATCGAAGTTTCGGGGCACTAGCCTCCTCCAGCGTTCTACTTGTTTGAGAGTTGGAATTTCATAGAAGGTTGAATTCACTTCTACGAAGTCGAATGCTTTTGAGTAGGCCACGAGAGGGTGTACCTTTGGAACTTGAAAGTATGCCCACCCGCCCGCTCCAATGAGGTATCGTGTCAATAGTCGTCCCTCTGGAATTAATGTTCGATTTGCAGACTTATTAATGGAAAACTTGAGCTTACTTGAGTGAGCGCCAAACGATTTGAAACTTGAGTCGACTGCTCTACATTGGTTGCTAGAATTCCCACATTGCTGGCGCGTTCGCAACTCTGATGGGTGAGTGGATGGTGTTCTTGAGGAGGCCTATTGTCAGGGTTTTCTCTTGACCAAGTGTTCTTCTGGCCTGTTCTTTTTAGCTGTTCAATCGCGTCTCCTGTTGGCTTGATTTTCGGAATCAGGTCCTTTCGGTTGCATCGCGCGCGCCCGCGTTAATGCACTGAGTTGAAGGCCAGAGAGATCAGGGTGAGATTGATACCAATTATAGAAGAATCTTTTAGGTGTGCGTAAGGAGGGCGTGTGAGGGAGAGACTCCCTCACAAACGGGGCGTGGAATCTCCTTTCTCTTCGGCTGCCTGGAAGAATCAACACTTACGATCCTGAGTATCATAAAGATTTTGAACACCAATGAAACATATCGAGCAACTCAACAGTGTCATGTAGATGTATAACGGGGAGCGTCTCATGCGTTTTTGCGTCCAGCATATAAATTTGCAGGAAGAAGAAGTCGACCTTTATACATGTCATTTCTACATGTGCATTTACATTTTGCGTGCGCGTGCCCATACTAATCGTGTGTGGAAAATCTGATGGATTAATTCTGCCTTTTTTCTTCCGATTTTGGGGATCTTTTGTAGTTCTTTTGGAGATGCGCGCGCATTCACTTTCACCTAAGAGTCTGTGGGATTACAGAATATTCTTCCACTAAATCCTTATGAATTGCGGATTCGTCTTCTATTACCCCTTACGCGTTGTGACCGCGTTGTCCAGAAAATCTAACAGAGTGCTAGCCATCGGTATCCCGAACGTAGATGACGCTTTTCCAGGTTTTCAGAGGGGCGACTTTGCAGTGTTGTTTGGGCATCGTCTGTGTACGAAGTTGCTTCTTCTTCTGAGTGTTCGGTGTCAGTTACCTCTGAGAAAGGGAGGACTAAACTCGAAAGTGATCTTTATTGATGGTGGGAACACTTTTGATCCGTACGGTGTCTCTGCAATAGCTCAAGAACACGGTTTGGCGCCCAAGTCTGTGTTGGAGAATGTTTTGATTTCGAGGGCTTTCACGGCGTATCAGTTGACGGCGTTAGTTTTTGAGAAGTTAGGGGAGGTCAGGAGAAGGTCCCGGTCTAAGCTTGTCATTGTTTCGGATGTCGCTGGGCTTTTCCTTGATCGTGACGTGCCTATGATGGAGGGTAGGGACATCTTCTTCAAGATGATGCGATGTCTTTCGGATGCTGCTTCTAAGAGGCGAGCTATCGTTGTTGCTTCATATTTTCCACGGCCTTATTCTAGCAGGAGCCTCTTTCTGGAAGCAGTCTTGTTTGGAGGAGCAAGTACGGTTATAGGGCTCAAGAAGACGCGTGGTGTTTTGAAGTTCGCTCTGGAGAATCATCCGAGTATTAAGCCATTTACCATCGATTTACCTAATGCCGTTACGATAGACACATTTATGGAGGCCTAGACAAAGTGGGAAGAACTGTTCCGTCATATCGCCAAGGGTTGAAAAGGGAGATTGAGAAGTGGAAGGGGTTCAGAAAGGGGCTTAGAAACAAAGATGCTGAGGCTTTCGACCGCATGATGAACGCTTGCAGGAACTTTGCCTCTGCCGGAAGCATGGCTACGAGACCCATTTTGCTGGAAGCGATGTTCATGTCAATCTTGCTTCAACAAGAGAAGGACTTGATGGAGATTAGAGAGAAGCTTGACAGCCTCGAAAAACGGCTTAGCCAGCCTTGAGCCAATCAGCGGTTGGTTGCTCGACGTATATCCTTCCAGTCCTGGCGAAGTGGCAGTCTGGATCATAACAGAGAATGGAGAACGGGTGAAGCTTACAGACAGGTTTCAGCCTAAGATTTATGTTTCGGGCAGGATGGCGGACCTGTCTAGGCTCACTGCCCATCTTGCAACTAGCAAGTCAATGGTTGGGTGGCGATATGTGGAGAAGTATGCTGATTTTATGGAAAACAAGAAGTCTAAGGTTCTGGAGATAACTACGACGGATTGTCGTCGGATCCCTTTCTTTGCTCGCAAACTGTTGAGGCTGGGAGGATATGAGAAGTTTAGGCTTCATAACGTGGATGTTCCTGATGTTCAGACGTATCTTTATGACAGGGACGTTTTTCCGCTTGCTCATGTGACAGTTACCGATCAGGGTGATAGACTTGCCTATTGGTTGCAGGATTCGGTTGAGAGCGTGGAGTATGAGCTTCCCCCTCTTCGCCTCATGTCATTGCATGTAGAAATAGCCACAGACAGAGCAATTCCTCACTTTGATAACCCAATTGGTTCCATCCTTCTTGAACACGATGGAGAACGCATAACCATAGACGACGGAGATGAAGGTGAAAAGATTCTCAAAATGGGTGAAGCGATAAGAGAAAAAGATCCCGATATCATCTTTACTCGGGGAGGAGATTCGTTTCTTTTTCCATACCTTGCACACAGAGCACTTGTGAATGAGGTTCTTAACAAGTTAGTTCTGGGGCGAGAAGATGTTCCTCTTAGAGCCAAGAAGCGGCGTGGACGGACGTTTTTCTCGTATGGACGGGTCTATTTCAAAGCGCCCATGCGTAAGTTGTATGGACGGATCCACATCGATGAGGAGAACACCTTCATGTACTCTGCTTGCAAACTGGACGGTTTGATTGAGGTTGCGCGGATTTGTAGGGTTCCGTTACATCGGGCTGCCAGAGCTTCGATTGGAACCATAATGTCATCTTTGCAGTTATATCAAGCTACCAAGGATGATATTCTTATTCCTTGGAAGAAGAGGGAGCCAGAGAGCTTCAAGTCGGCTTGGGAGCTGTTGGTGGCTGATAGGGGCGGCTTCATCTTTGAGCCCCAGATGGGCATTCACGACTGGGTTGCAGAAGTTGACTTTTCATCTATGTACCCAGCTTTGATGGCGAAGTACAACATCTCAGCTGAAACCGTGCTCTGCAAGTGCTGCCCGGACTCAAGATTGCGTGTGCCTGAGCTTGGGTATAACATTTGTGAAAAGCGCGAGGGCATAGTGCCGAGAACTTTGAAGATACTCTTGAGCAAGAGAGCTACGTATAAGCGTCTCCGAAATGAGGCTGAAGACCTGAAATTAAGGCTCGTCTATGATCGTAGGCAGAGTGCGCTCAAGTGGATTCTGGTGACGTGTTTCGGGTACCTTGGGTACAGGAATGCTCGCTTTGGTAAAGTTGATGCGCATATCGGGGTTTGTGCTTTTGGTCGAGCGGACCTACTAAAGACTGTTCGGATGGCTGAGGCGAGGGGGTTTGAAGTAGTTCATGGCATCGTTGACTCTCTGTGGTTGAGAAAGGACGGAGCTTCTCTAAGCGAGTACCTTGAGTTGTGCAAAGCGGTTTCACGAGACATCGGGATTCAGTTGAACGTTGAAGGTAGATATCGGTGGATTGTATTTCTACCGTCGAGAATGCACTCAGGAGTTCCTGTTCTCAACCGGTACTATGGAGTGTTTGAATCTGGGAAGATTAAGGTGAGGGGTATCGAGGCTGTGAGGCGGGACATTCCGGCTTTCATTAGGGAGGCTCAGATGGATATGATACGAGTTCTTGCGAAGGCTCCAAACTCTGAAGCGTTCAAAGAGAAGGTTCTAGACGCGGTGGAGGTTTTGAGAAGCTGTGTGGAGAAGTTGAGGAAGAGATGTGTTGATGTGCATGATTTGATTGTTACGAAGCAGATTTCTAAGCATCCGGACAGCTATACTCATGATGTTTTCCAAGCGATAGCTGCTCGCCAGTTGGTGAAGGAGGGCATAGAGGTTTCTGGAGGGCAAAGGGTTCAGTACTTGATAACTGATGCTGGAAACAAGAGGGCAAGTAAACGTGTCAAGGCTGCGGAACTGATCAACGATGAGACTCGTTTTGATGTTGAAAAGTACGTGGACATGCTGATTCTGGCTGGAGCTAATATTCTTAGCCCATTTGGATATACTGAAGAAGCACTAAAGGATCAAATAGTCTACGGTCAGAAGCAGACGGATTTGAGACCTGTCTTCGCAATAACGTGAGCGCTGATCGCATGTCATTCTTCTGTGAGCGCATGTCAGAGAAGAACTCCCACCAGATATGCGATGCACCCCGCTTGCATAGTCAGAAATACTTGTTTTTTTAACTTGAAAATGTTCTCCTTCGATTGACTTTGAATCAACGATTTCGAGGCGAAAAAGTAGGAAACCACTGGAATGAGTATGAGTAAGAGAAAAACGTAATCTCCATAGAGCCGCGAATTAACCATGACAAAGAACGGTAGAAGGTCTAAGGCCATAATAGCAACGTAGAGAACAACAGACGCCCATGATGCCGCCTTCAATCCAAACCTCGTTGCGATCGTGTTTATGCCAAGCATTCTGTCACCCTCTACGTCACCGAGATCCAGCATGATTTCATAGGCTATTCCCACAATGAAACCCATTAGGGCAAAATAGATGATCAGTGGTTCAAGAACAACATTTGAAACTAGCGAGCCTAAGAGAATCGTAGCCACAAAGGCATAGGCAATCACGGCGTTCTTTACAAGCAGCACTCTTTTTAGTCCCATGCTGTAGAGGAAGAAAAAGGGCAGACTGATGAAAACCAGCGCCATAGCAAACACGTTCAAGAGTAAGGAACACAGACCGGCCACGAAAAACGAAGTCAATCCGGTGATTAGCGCCAAGTTCCTAGGCAATGCTCCGAGAACCAAGGGGCGATCAAATCTCTGGTTTCTCTTGTCAACCTGATAGTCCTGATAGTCATTGAACGCGAATGATCCAACGGCGGAAAAGAAAACAATCAGGAAAGCGACCAAATATTCGGATTGAAAGCCCTGCAGGTCTCCTGCCAAAAAGCCTGAGAGAAAAACGCCCAAAGCCCCAAAGAGCGAATAGTCCAATCTGACAAGTTTGGAAAAGGCCCAAAGTATATTCTTTTGCATCAAGGTGCTCTTCCATAAATTCCTTACAGTCGAGTTGCACTCCCCTACTCTTACACGCTTGCTAGTTTTTCGTCCCCCAAATCTATAAGCTCTTCTAACATCTTGCATCTGCTCTTCTCATCACTAGTGACGAGTAAGCGCGTGCATTTGAATATGTCCGCTACTCCGAGAAAGACATGTTGCTATATATATAGGAAACGCAAATGAAAAAGTAGTATTACTCGGGCTCCGGTAGTATAGTCCGGTTAAACATTGAATGGACCACGTATGACGGCCTCTCGTCGCTAGAATCGGAAGAAAGCCGCCGACCCGGGTTCAAATC